>RGTL01000041.1 GCA_010025385.1 Gammaproteobacteria bacterium
GCTGTTCGTGGCGGGATTAAACCGTAAACGGGCTCCTAAGTCCAACAAAAAACCCTCTTTTGATTCACCATATTTTCAATTTATATGCATTATTTACACTTAATTACATGCATAAAAACAGTAATTTAGAGCGAAGTGATCAACCACTCATGTACATCCCGCCGTTCACGTGAATCACTTGTCCGGTTACGTATGCCGCGCCGTCCGATGTTAGGTAGTTCACCGCATGGAAAATATCTTCCGGTGTACCCAGCCGTCCTTGAGGAATGGCGTCCATCAGTCGTGCCCGATAGCTCTCGGAAATCTCGTTGGTCATGTCGGTTTCTATGAAGCCTGGTGCAACCGCGTTGACGGTGATGCCGCGTGAGGCAACCTCCTGCGCCAGCGATTTTGTGAAACCGACCATCCCCGCTTTGCTCGCTGCGTAGTTGGTTTGTCCGGGATTGCCCGTGGCCGCAACGACGGAACTAATGTTAATGATTCGACCCCATCTGGCCTTTGTCATACCTTTGAGGCAGGCTTTTGTCAGAGCGAAGATCGAGGCGAGATTGGTTCCGATGGTTTTTTCCCACTGCTCGGGCTTCATGCGGAGTCACAAGGCACACGGACGGCCGTTCTGTTGTTGCTTCTTCAGTCATTTAATCACTCACTACAATTGAACCAGCATGCTGCCCCATGCGAAACCTCCGCCAAACGCCTCGAATATGATCTTTTGGCCTGGTTGGATTCGGCCGTCGCGAACCGCCTCATCAAAGGCGAGCGGTACGGAGGCGGCTGATGTATTTCCATGTCGCTCGATCGTCACCACCACCTTATCCATGCTCATATCCACACGTCGGGCAATCGCCTGAATAATTCGTATATTTGCTTGATGAGGTACGAGCCAATCAATGTCTGCCTCAGTGAGATTGTTGGCCTCAAGCGCCTCCACTACGGCGTCGCCTAAGGCCGAGACCGCCCAGCGGAATACCTCCTTCCCCTGCATGGTCGTAAAGGCCTCTCGATTGAGAATTTGATCGTATGCGGTGGACACTCCCGTAGGAACGCAGAGTAACTCCTTATAGGCCCCGTCGGCATGCAAATGACTGGATATGATTCCCGGCTGGTCCGAAGCCTCGAGAACCATTGCTCCCGCGCCATCGCCAAACAGCACGCAAGTCGATCGGTCTTCCCAGTTCAGGATCCGCGAAAATGTCTCAGCGCCCACCACGAGCGCGCATTTGCTCGCGCCGGTTTGGATGTATCGATACGTGATGTCGAGCGCATAAATAAAGCCCGCGCAAACTGCTTGGACGTCGAAGGCGGGTCCGCCTCGGATACCGAGTCGGTCCTGCAGGAGGCAGGCCGTGCTGGGAAAGACCTGATCAGGCGTGGTGGTGGCCACGATGACCAGATCGACGTCCTTAGGGCTTCGGCTGGCGGCGGCAAGAGCTCGGCGAGCGGCCTGTTCAGCCAGATCGCAGGTGAATTCATCTCTGGCGGCGATATGGCGCTGACGGATCCCACTTCGGGAGAAGATCCAGTCGTCAGTCGTATCGATTCGCTTCGCTAGATCGTCGTTAGTAACGATATTTTCCGGGAGATAACTTCCTGTCCCCATGACCCGTGCGTGTCGCATCATGAGGCGTCTTTGAGCAAACCAGGGTGATCGGCGAGCGCTCGTTTGATCTGATTAACCACATTCTTCGAAGCAGCTAAACGGGCCACGCCAATCGCGTTGGCAAAGGCGAGCGCATCTGCCCCACCATGACTTTTTACCAGCGCACCATTAAGACCGAGCAGCATTGCTCCATTATATTGCCGATGATCCATCCTTGCCCTGACGGATCTCAAGACGGGTGATGCGATTAGGCCCGCTATCTTTCTAAAAGGATTTCGGAAAAACTCCTCTTTGATGATCTTCGACAACATCTGAGCCAACCCTTCGCTGGTCTTGAGGGCGATATTGCCCTCAAAGCCATCGCAAACAATGAGATCGACGCTTCCATTAAAGATGTCGTCTCCTTCGACATAGCCGACATAATTAACGCCGCTCTCTTTAATTAATTCGGAAGCGGCTTTTACCGTATCGTTTCCCTTGTTTTCTTCGCTGCCTATGTTCAGAAGGCCCACACTCGGAGACGTAAGGCCCTCAAGGGATCGCAGCATGCTCTCCCCCATCAATGCGAACTGGGCAAGCGTTGCCGGAGAGCTCCCCACATTAGCCCCTAGATCCAAAACGTGGACATGCCCTTTAGCCCTAGGCAGCGCCGCAATGATGGCCGGCCGATCAATGCCCGGAAGCATTTTTAGGACAAATCGGCCAGTTGCCATCAACGCGCCGGTGTTGCCTGAGCTCACACACGCGTCTGCCTCGCCGGAGGTCAGAAGATTAATGGCTACTCGCATGGAGGAATTCTTCTTGAAACGAAGCGCCGCAGCGGGCGCTTCGTCCATCTCTACTACCTCGGTAGACGAAACCACGCTAACCCGCGTGTCGATTAAGCTGCGAGCGATACGCGAGCGAATAGCAGTCTCGTCGCCCACCAGTAGACAATGAAGGTCGCTGTACTGCCCAAGAGCGCGCTCCACTCCGGGGATAGTGGCGTCTGGACCGATATCGCCACCCATCACGTCGATGGCAAGGCGCACCGGGTCTTGGGAATTCATTATCGCGCCGAGGAGATGGGTGACTCGGGGCGAGCCAGGGAGCCTAGTCGGAGCTGACTGATTCCTGAATCACTTTACGACCACGATAGTAGCCGTCAGCAGTAACATGATGACGCCGATGCAGTTCTCCGGAAACAGGATCTGTGGAGAGGGTTGATTTGCTCAAGCCGTCATGAGAGCGGCGCATGCCTCTTCGGGATGGAGTCTTTCGGCTTTTCTGAACGGCCATGTGCAGGGTCTCGTTTAGTAGAATGGGGCTCACCTGCCGGGCTTAACGTCTCTGAGGTCGCAAGACCCAACGGACGCGGCGCCCTTCGGCGAAGCGCGGATTTTAGTGAAACCCCGGAACCCTGTCAAAATGACTGTAAAAAAAAGCCTCGTTTTGGCCTCCAGTTCCCCTTATCGGCGCGAACTCCTGGAACGCCTTCAAATCCCCTTCGAGGTCATCTCGCCTGACGTAAACGAAACCCCGCTTCCTGGGGAAACCGCCCCTGCCCTGGCGCTGCGTCTGGCTATCGAAAAAGCCAGGGCCGTCGCCAGTCAGCTGGAATCAGGACTGGTGATCGGTTCGGATCAGGCGGGTTCGATTGGGGATCGCCTTTACGGCAAACCTGAGGATCGGAATTCAGCTATCGAGCAGTTGATGTCGGCGTCGGGGAAAACCATGACACTCTTCACCGGGCTGGCTGTGGTTAATGCAGGATCAGGTAACGAACAAAGCGATGTGGTTCCCTTTTCCGCCCGTTACCGTGCGCTGCGTCGGGATCAGATTGAGCGCTATGTGGATGTCGAAGCACCCTATGGGTGTTGCGGCAGCCTTAAGTCCGAGGGTATTGGTATTACCCTCCTGGCCGAGCTCAGCGGCGACGATCCGACAGCCCTCATCGGACTGCCGCTGATCCGCTTGACGGATATGCTCACCGCTGAAGGTTACCTTCCGCTGGGTTGACACGCTCCGACACAGATCCGGCCAATCGCTGCCATCAGTGATCACTCGCTCTCTTTGCCGAGGTAGACGGTACCGCCGTACTCGGTGACAACCAATGTGTCGAGCGCCTGTCCTTTACACGGGCCCGCAACACAAAGGCCGGTCTGGGGTTCGTAAAGGGCCCCATGTGTAGCGCAGATCAGGTAGCGGGAATCTGCATCGAAAAACTCACCGGGTGACCAGTCAAGCTCTAGGTCCCGGTGGGCGCAGCGGTTAACGAATCCAAAAACCTGCTCACGATAACGGATAACAAATGCGGGATAGGTTACGCCGTCACGACGAATCTCGAAGCGATGCCCCAGACCCCCTGATCGCAGCTCTGCAGACGGACATATCGGTGTTTTTGTAATCTTCGAGTCAGTCAACGCCGTCTATCTCGGGGAGGCGTGCAATTACCGCGCCCAAATCTTGAGGAAGCGGTGCGTTGACTTGGATCACTTTACCTGAGCGGGGATGGGCGAACCCGAGATTGGATGCGTGAAGGAACTGTCGCCTGAGTCCTATGGAGCGAAGCCGCCGGTTAACGGCTTTGTTGCCATACAGCGAGTCTCCGGCTACCGGAAAACCAGCGATCTGGGCGTGCGCCCGGACCTGATGGAGACGCCCTGTCTTCAATTCGATCTCCATCAGCGTGAAGTGTTTATATTTTTCCAGAGGAGTGAAAATGCTCACGGCGCTTCTGCCATCCGGGCTTGCAACAGACTGTTTGGTAGCGCTTGAGGTCTGAATAGTTAGGAGGGGTTGGTTGATCTCCTGATGCCCGCCGCGCCATTGCCCGCTCACAAGAGCGAGGTATTTTTTTGAAAGAAAATTTGAACCCCGCGAATCTTGAAACTGGGCATGCAATGAACGTAGCGCCTGCACATTTAATGCCAGCGCAATCACTCCGGAGGTGTCCTTGTCGAGTCGATGAGCCAGCTCAAGATAGCCCTCCCGTTTCATGCGAAGAAGTTCAATCAGCCCCACACGCTGACCGCTCCCACTGTGGGCGGCGAGCCCAGGCGGTTTGGCCACCACCAGTAAATCATCATCTTCGAAGAGAATCTTGGGATGAACGAGCTTGTAGGCTAGGTCAGCGGGCAATTCGTGCGCCGCCGGGCGGCGCAGAGGAGGAATTCGGACGATGTCTCCCGAGGACAAGCGGGTTGTCGGTTTCGCCCTGCCGCTATTCAGGCGAACCTGGCCATCTCTGATGATCTTGTAGATATAGCTTTTGGGAACGCCCTTGATGCGCCGCAACAGGTAATTGTCCAGGCGTTGTCCTTCCTCGTTTGGGGACACAGGGTATTTTGCGGCTGGTTCTTTGACAGGATCTTTCATTTCCGCTCGGAAGTCGATTATTTAATTGAAAAATTCTCTCGATTCGTTATAATTAGCCGTCCCTTCCAGATGGTCGGGACGCCCTTGATAGCTGACGGGATGCGATCCTCCTGGCGCAACGCGATTTTCGCGCCAAAGAAGCCAGGACGGCGCCCGAAAAACAACCTAGATTGTGCGCTTTAGGCAAATTTTAGCAAGCGCTCATCCCCGCCCAATGCCGGGCTCATGGTTGTGAGCAGGACCTTTCAGCACGGCAAGAGCGCCTGATGGCTTGCTTGATAAGATTTTCGCCAAAAGCGACAAAAGCCTCGGCGCAGTGACAAACAGAATTTCGCCCGCATGTTTTCATGTGAGCTGCCTGCCCAGCCGTGAGCGGCTAACAGGCAAAAAAGATGTTGATCGATAGTTGATCGGTGGAAGTTAGGGAACGCCCCAATCGGGTGGTTAACGCTAACCGTTACAGCGCGAATCCTGAGATACGTTCTCAGTTCGCTCTCCCCCTGCTGTGCGATCGTATCGAGCGTTCGTTTGTCCGTCCGTGCTGACATAGCTCTGCCCAGCTTCAGAGGCCTATGACAGAACACCTGAGGTCCCAAGGACCTCTTTCGAACGGAAAAAAAATGAAACGAATGCTATTTAATGCGACCCACTCTGAGGAACTTCGGGTGGCGATCGTCGATGGACAAAAACTCCTTGACCTCGATATCGAGTCTTCAAGCAACGCCCAGCGCAAAGGAAACATCTATCAGGCACGGGTGACCCGTGTCGAACCCAGTCTCGAAGCTGCCTTTGTGGATTACGGAGCAGAACGGCAGGGCTTTCTCCCGCTAAAGGAGATCTCGCGCTCCCATTTTCGCAACTTCTCCCCATCCACTCCCATGGCTCAGGTCAAGATTAAGGATGTCATTGAGGAAGGTCAGGAAATACTCGTTCAGGTAGAAAAGGACGAGCGTGGCACAAAAGGTGCAGCGCTAACCACCTTTATTAGTCTTGCTGGCCGATACCTCGTCTTGATGCCGAACAATCCCAAAGGGGGCGGCATCTCCCGGCGGATAGATGGCGATGAACGGACCGACCTTCGAGAGGCCATGTCCGGACTCAACTGCCCTCCTGAACACTCGTTAATCGCCCGCACGGCTGGGATTGGAAAATCACCGGAAGAGCTTCAGTGGGATCTCGATTTTCTGCTGCAGCTGTGGGGCGTGATTGATGAGGCTGCGAAAAGCCAAAACCCCCCGTTTCTGGTTTACCAGGAAAGTAACCTGATTGTTCGGACTCTTCGGGACTACCTCCGGTCTGATATTCAGGAAATCTTGATTGACGAGGCGTCGGTGTTTGAGCGGGCCTCGCGGTTTATGAGCCAGTTGATGCCCCATAACGCGACCAAACTGAAACGGTACGAAGACAACGTGCCCCTGTTTTCCCGTTTCCAGATCGAGCATCAAATTGAGAGCGCTTACTCGCGCTCGGTGAAGTTACCGTCGGGAGGGGCATTGGTTATTGACCATACGGAAGCTCTGATCTCAATCGATGTGAACTCCGCAAGAGCAACAAAGGGTGCGGATATCGAGGAGACCGCACTACAGACCAATCTCGAGGCCGTCGATGAATTGGCTCGCCAGATGCGCATACGCGATCTTGGTGGCTTGTTGGTCATCGATCTGATCGATATGACCTCAATTAAAAACAAGAAAACCGTTGAAAACCGACTGGCAGAAGCCGTGCGAACAGATAGGGCGAGGATTCAGATCGGTCACATTTCAAGGTTTGGGCTGCTGGAAATGTCTCGCCAGCGCATGCGTAGTTCTATCAGCGACTCGAACTATGGAATCTGCTCCCTGTGTGACGGGACCGGACAGGTTCGACATGTCATGTCCTCTGCACTGAGTTTCCTGCGTATTCTTGAGGAGGAGGCCCTAAAGGAAAACACCGAGGCTGTGTTTGCCGAACTTCCTGTCGAGAGTGCCACCTTCCTGCTGAACGAGAAACGCTTCGAGGTTAATCAGATTGAGAACAAGCTGGGTACGCGAATCGTATTGATTCCGTCACCGGAGCTTCATGGTTCCCAGTTCAATATTCAACGACTTCGAAGCGAAGACCTGGACTCGGCAGAAAATATGCTGGCGAGTCATAAGATCAAGATCGTCTCCGACGAGGACCGCCGGGGCGAATACACAATGAAACGCGGGAGTCGAAAACCCGCGGTCAGCCTTGATCAGATCGTAACCGCGGCGCCCCCCGCTCCCACGCCCTCCGCACCCGTTGCAGAAGGTGGGTTTCTCAGCCGGTTGATTAAGAAGCTCTCGGGAGATGAGCCCAAAGAAACAACCGACTCGGGTAAGAGCGAATCTCGGGAAAAGACAGGCCAGGGTCGAAGCCGTGGCGGTCGCGGTCGAAACCGCCGTGATGCCAGCCGATCGGGAAATCGCGGATCTCAGTCCGGTACCCGGACGCGTCAGGGGGAAAGCCGTGATGCGACTCAGAGCAAAGACGGAAACACCTCGACAAGTGACGCTGCGCCCAGGGGCAATCAACGACGATCCCGAGGGGGTCGAGGGCGATCCAGTAATCAGGGTAACCGCAACAACGCAGGCCGGGGTAATTCGACCGCCTCAGCCGATCGCTCCGGTCAGAACCAACACGCGCCCTCTGAAAGCGCGGAAGGCAAAACCGGAACCGCCGGCTAACGCCCAGAAACAAGCGGCGATTTATGGAGCGGGCCTACCCTGAAGGCTCGCTTCGCTCGAACAACGCGAGCGTCTCCACATGTGCGGTATGAGGAAACATGTCGGCCATCGCAACTCGGGTGAGTCGATAGGATCCCTGGTTAATTAGGTACTCCGCATCTCTTGCGAGGGTCGCTGGGTTGCAGGATACGTAGGCAATCACCTCTGGCTGAATATTACCGGCAACCGCTTTTAGGCTTTCTATCGCGCCCGTGCGGGGCGGATCAACAATAACCTTTGAGAATAGGCCTGGCGCCCAACTTGCCGCACTCTCGTCAAATAAATCGCGGCATTCAAAATTGACGTTTTCGAGTTGATTCATCTCGGCGTTCTTCTGAGCCTGCGTGACAAGCGCTGCCTCCCCTTCGACACCCATAACGGTCCCTGCATGTCGGGCGGCGGCGAGGGAAAAGTTACCCAGCCCGCAGAAAAGATCAAGAACGCGATCGGTGGGTGTAAGTGTCAACCAGTCAATCGACTTTGATACCAATGCGGCATTGATGGCTGCGTTGACTTGAATGAAACTTGTTGCCGTAAAACGCATTCGCAAATCAAAATCGGCAAGGCGATACTCCAAAGGTTGCGCGGCCTCAGGGCTTAGCGGCAGGATCGTGTCTGGGCCTTTGGCTTGGGTCAAAATTTGCACACCGTGTTGATCCGCAAACTGGTGTAGTTGCTCAAGGTCCGCCGTTGACAGCGGCTCGAGATGCCTGAAGACCAGGGCCGCAACCCCCTCCCCGACCGCGACCTCAATCTGCGGAAGGCGATCCCGGATGCTGAGACCCTGAATCAGTGGGGCCAGAAACGGAATAACGGAATCTACCTCTGGAGCAATGACAGGGCATTCCTGTAACGGGGTCACGTAGCTTTTGTTTCGCTCGCGAAAACCTACCAGCACGCCGCCTTTCTGCGGAACGAAGCGAACGCCCAGTCGAGCCCGTCGGCGGTAATGCCACGGCTCTGCACTGATGCGCTCTATGTTTGGCAGATCGGTCACCCGCGACTTGATAAACGCGTCCTTAACGACCTGCTCTTTGAATTCAAGCTGTGCGGGATACTCAAGATGCTGAAGCGCGCATCCCCCGCAGGTCCCAAAGACTTCACACCGGGGCGTGGTCCGACGCTCGGAGGCCTTATCTATGGACTCCAGCGCCGCAATCCCGTAATTCCGCCTTCCCTTCAGTCCCCTTGCGGTGACCCGTTCACCCGGTAGCGCGCCGTCGATGAACCAGACCTTCCCGTCAACACGGGCGATACCACGGCCATCGTGACTCAGCGCCTCAACGTCGGCCTCAAAGATGGGTCGTGGGTTACCGCTCACGGGCCGGGCGATTCCAATGCGCGAGGAAATCCTTCAAGTGCTGCGCGTCGCTCTCTTCTAGGGCAGCTGCCACTCTGTCTTCCTCCCGCTTCAGGAGCGAATCATCCAAAGCGCCGCGCAAATACTCATAACGTAAGTAGATCAGATAAGTATTGAGTACGTCGGTCTCACAATAATCGCGGACCGCAGAGATTTGCCCTGATCGAACGTAATCCCAGACCTGGCTCCCGCTGATTCCCATCTTGCCCGGAAGGCCCAGCATAACTGAGATCTCCTCGAGCGGCGCGAAGGCCCGGGCTTGGTAGCCGGAGAGCACATCCATCAGGTCGATGTGTCGAGCGTGGTAGCGGTTCAGATAATTATTGAACTTGAAATCGCGATCGGTTTCGCCTGTCTCCCAATAGCTTCTGCTGGCGACCTGATTTTTGAGGGCTCGGTAGTGGATCACCGGCAGATCGAAGCCGCTGCCGTTCCAGCTCACCAAGGTCGGCCGAAATTTTTCGATCCCGTCAAAAAAGCGCCGCAGCAGTTCCGCTTCCGACGCCTGTGCATCGCCAAGAGACCAGATACGCAGGGTCTCCGCCGTCCGCAATACCGCCGAGATGGCCACAATTTGGTGATGAGGATGACTGAGAAAGTCAGTCGTGCCGGTTTTTTGAACGCGTAGGGTTCGCATTGCCTTGACGACATCATCGTCATCAAGCTGATCCAGGCTGTTTAACCGTCGCCCCAGATCCACATCCGGTATCGTTTCAATGTCAAAGACGAGGACGCTTTGCGGGAGCATGAGGCTGCTTTCGGGCTAGGGGCGTGCCGGGCGTAGCCGTTAACTACCGAGAATCGCGTTTCGCACGGAGGCCACGCTGGGCTCCACCCGTAGAGGTGCCGGGCTTTGCGCGATAGCCGTGTCGGGGTCTTTAAGACCATGGCCGGTCAGCGTGCAGACGACCGTACTGCCCTCTTTAATCTGATCGCGCGCTAGCGCGGTCATTAACCCCGCCACGGAGACTGCCGATGCGGGCTCACAAAAAATACCTTCTCTTTGAGCGAGATACTTTTGCGCCGCCAGAATATCGCTGTCCTCGCGATCAATAAACCAGCCCCCGGAGTCCTTCGACGCGGTGTTGGCCAGATCCCAGGACTGGGGATTTCCAATTCGGATGGCTGTCGCTATGGTTTCTGGCCGCTCCACTGGAGCCCCTTTGAGAAAAGGAGCGGCTCCCGCTGCCTGACATCCGACCATGATCGGGCGAGTGGGACAAATGCCGTGTCCTTGGTACTCGCAGTACCCCATCCAGTAGGCGCTGATATTGCCGGCGTTACCGACAGGTAGGAAGTGGTAGTCCGGGGCGGCGCCGAGGACATCTACAATCTCAAAAGCCGCTGTTTTCTGGCCGTGCAGTCGGAACGGGTTCACTGAATTAACAAGCGCGACAGGCGCCTCCTCCGGCATACGTTTCACAATATCCATGCCGTCGTCAAAGTCGCCGGCGATCTGAATGACCGTTGCACCATGCATCATCGCCTGCGCGAGTTTCCCCAGCGCGATTTTCCCATCCGGAATCACGACGAACGCGCGCATGCCGGCGCGAGCCGCATAGGCCGCTGCTGCGGCTGATGTATTTCCGGTCGATGCGCATATCACCGCTTCGCTGCCTTCGTGTCGGGCCATCGTAATGGCCACGGTCATGCCTCG
>RGTL01000401.1 GCA_010025385.1 Gammaproteobacteria bacterium
CCGTGAAGGGTGGCTCAACGAAAAACCGTTGGTCGACGTGATAAACTCGCGCGCTGAAACTGAGGGGGCAGTGGGAACTGCTTCGCCTGCAATCAATTCAATAAAGAGGTAGGAATTCAATGCCGTGGAATCAGCCCGGTTCAGACGATAAGGATCCCTGGGGTCAGGGAAACGGCCAGAACCAGCCACCGGATCTGGATGAAGTCTTAAAAGATATCCAGAAAAAGTTCAGCGGTCTTTTTGGGGGTCGGGGCTCTGGCGGGCGTCGCGGAGGCGGGAAGATGCCCTCCTTTAGCTCGAAAGCTATTGGCCCGCTGGCGGTGATTCTGGTGGGTCTTTGGGTTGCAACGGGCTTTTACGTTGTCGAGCAGGGCCAACAGGCCGTCGAGTTGCGTTTTGGCGCCTACAAGACAGTCAAAGAGGCTGGACTCCGATGGCACATGCCCTATCCGATTGAGTCCGTCGAGGTGGTTAATGTTCAACAGATTCGCACCGTAGAAGTCGGTTATCGAACCAATTCACGATCGAATCAGGTTGCAGGGGTTCCGCGCGAGGCCCTCATGCTTACCGCCGACGAGAATATTATCGACATCGATTTTGCGGTTCAGTACGACATAAAGGATCCGCGAGAATTACTGTTCAACGTCGCTGAGGCGGACGACCTAGTGG
Source organism: Gammaproteobacteria bacterium (assembly GCA_010025385.1). Classification (GTDB taxonomy): domain Bacteria; phylum Pseudomonadota; class Gammaproteobacteria; order Arenicellales; family UBA868; genus UBA868. The sequence continues at coordinate 670 of RGTL01000401.1, forward strand.
TTCGGGGAGCGACTGAGAGCGCTGTTCGCGAGATCGTTGGGCGAAATACGATGGATTTCGCTATCACCGGCGGTCGTTCGGAAATCGCGCAGGAGACCAAGATGCTGTTGCAGGATATTTTGGATCGCTACGACACCGGTATAAATATCAAAGCGGTAGAAATGCAAAATGCCCAGCCGCCTGCTGAGGTGAAAGCCGCGTTTGATGATGCGGTAAAAGCGAGAGAAGACGAAGAGCGTTTCAAGAATGAGGCGCAGGCCTACCAGAACGACATCATACCGAGAGCTCGAGGGGCAGCTGCCCGATTAGAACAAGAGGCAGCCGCTTACCAGGCGAGCGTGGTTGCCGCGGCTCGCGGTGAAGCGTCACGTTTTTTGCAGGTGCTTGATGAGTATTCAAAAGCACCTGAAGTCACACGTGATCGGTTATATCTCGACGCACTGGAGTCGGTTTACAGAAACTCCACAAAATTAATGATTGATCAGAGCGGGACCGGAAACAACGTAATGTATTTGCCGCTCGATCAGTTAATCAAGAATCGGGGAAACATCGCTTCAGCGGGGGTACGTTCGGGCAGCAGCGCCGATGGAGCCGGTATGGATATTTTGAATGACTCTGGTTCGGGGACTCGGGAAGAGCGATCCAGTCGCCTAAGGAGCCTGACCCAATGAGCGCGAAGGGAATGATGTCAATCGTAGTGTTAGTGATCCT
>RGTL01000402.1 GCA_010025385.1 Gammaproteobacteria bacterium
AGCTTGGTGTAGATCGGCATCAAAAAGAAGAACGCGAAATACAACACCAGCCCAATCTGCGCCCAGATCACGTTCTCAAAGAGAAACAGATCAATATGACCTGGATTCTTGGTGCCGAGATAACCCAGCATGACGAAGGTCACTACAAATATTGTCAGAGCGGTTTTGAACATCCAGCCGCGGTAGCGAATCGAGCGCACCTTGGCGCGATCCAGCCACGGCAGGAAGAAAAACATCACAATCGCCGCGCCCATGGCAATCACGCCCCAGACCTTGGCGCCACCCGGCAACCACTCGAAGGTCACGGCTCGGAGAATCGAGTAATAAGGCGTTAAGTACCAAAGCGGCACGATATCCGGCGGCGTCTGCAGGATATCCGCCGGCGCAAAGTTGTCTTTTTCAAGGAACCAGCCGCCGAGCTCTGGCACAAAAAATACGATCGCCAGGAAGATCGTCATAAAGACCGCGATGCCGAAGGTGTCTTTGACGGTGTAATACGGATGAAACGGGATGCCGTCCACCGGATTGCCGTCCTTGTCTTTGTTCTTCTTGATCTCCACGCCGTCGGGGTTGTTTGACCCAACCTTATGCAGCGCGACGATGTGCAGGTACACCAGCAGCGACAGCAGCAGCGGCAGCAGGATCACATGAAAGGCAAAGAAGCGGTTCAGGGTGGCATCGGAGACCACAAAGTCACCGCGGATCCACTCCGCCAGCGGCTCGCCAATCACCGGCAGCGCACCAAAGAGCGAGATGATCACCTGCGCGCCCCAATAGGACATGTTGCCCCACGGCAGCAGATAACCAAAGAAGGCCTCGGCCATCAGCGCCACATAGATCACCATGCCGAGAATCCAGATGAGCTCCCGCGGATTGCGATACGAGCCGTACATCAAGCCTCGGAACATGTGCATGTACACCACAACAAAGAACATCGACGCGCCCACACCGTGCAGATATCGCACGAACCATCCGGCGGGCACATCCCGCATGATGTACTCCACGGAAGCAAAGGCCAGCGTGGAGTCGGGCTTGTAGTGCATCGTCAGGATGATGCCGGTCACGATCTGCAGCACCAGCACCACGACGGCAAGACCGCCAAAGTAGTACCAGAAGTTAAAGTTTTTCGGCGCGTAATACTGCGCGAGATGCTCGTTCCAGACTTTGCTGAGCGGGAAGCGATCATCAATCCAGTTAAGCAGGCTCATGCCGCACCTCCTTCATCCACACCGATCAGGATTCGGTTGTCGGCCACGTAGCTGTGCGGCGGCACCACCAGGTTAGTCGGCGCGGGCACATTTTTGTACACACGTCCTGATAGATCGAATTTGGAGCCATGGCAGGGGCAGAAGAAACCGCCCATCCAGTCGTCCCCCAAAC
>RGTL01000403.1 GCA_010025385.1 Gammaproteobacteria bacterium
ATCGACCCAAATATAGCCGGTTTTCCCCCTAGGCTTGCTGATTGCGATGCCCGGCAATGACGATCTGCTTAAAAGTAGCCGGCTTTATTCTGGACACTGTTGAGCGTTGGAGTTGTCGAGCCGATATCTGATGCCTGATGCATCGGTTGAGATTGCGCAAAGGGCGATCGGCTCTAAGCCGCAGGATTCGCTCAGCCGGGCACGGATGATAAAACCTCCTCGCGCCAAGGTCGGCTCGCCAAGTGCGCTGGCCACGTCGTAGCGAAGCCTGATCTTGAATTCGCTCTCCCGAACGGTTCGGTCGGAGACGATAGTTAGGTGCTGCTCGGAATCCTTTCCATGCCACCATGCCCAACCGCTGAGCGTTAACTCATCTTCCTCGCACTTCAGGGAGTCGATGCTGCCCAGCGTTTTCAGATAGGTCGTCGAGGGTTTTGTGGCCCAGCTGAGCGTTCTGGGGTTTTCTAGAATTGAAGAGAACGATTCGACGGGGACCCATACATTATCCGCCCGCACCAGGACAGGCTTGGAGACGGCAGACGAGACCTGAACATTCGCGTAACGATTAAACAATGCCTGCCGTTTCTCGGCAGGAAGATCAGGAAATGTCTTTTTCCAAAAGTCCATTTGAGGTGTTAAAAGCGTGTGCGAGGTGGCCGGGTAGCCCCAACCATTCAAAGTGGCTCCGGGGAAATCAGGCACATTTAGAACGTCCCGCCCGCCCGCTTGTTCAACGAGTGCATCCAGGGCCTGAGTGACCCCGGTTGCCTTGCGGGCAAAAATAGCGGTCGAAGACTGGATGGGGTTGTAACCGCTAAATGCCCAAGCGCCGTAACCCGCCGAAGCGATTAAAAGCGTGATGCGAAAGCTCATATTCCTTAAATGGACGCTCAGCATACAGGGAATGAGAAACAGGGCTAAAAAGGCAAGTTCGACAAACACCTGCTCAAAGGCAAGCTCGTCCGTTTCAAGCTTGTAGTAGTACAAGACACCGGCATTGAGCGCGATCAAGATGATCCATCGACGCAGATTCAACGTGAAAAGTCCTTTGGTAAAAAGCATCAGGGCAATGCCTAAAGTGAGCATGCCGGAGGCGAAGTACATTCGATGAGGATCTACTCTTGTCCAGAGAAAGATTCTTCCCAGCCAGGATGGCACGTCGACAAACATCCACATGTAAACCGCAAAAAGTCCAAGCAATAGCGCTCCCAGAGACGCCACCGGAATCCGATTATTTGATAGTAGTGATGCGCGATAGTTCAAAAAGACCAGCAAAGGGAGAAAGAACAAGCTGCCAACCACTATTACCCAGTCAACATCTTTTGTTGTGAAGTAGTAGGCGGCCGCAAATGGAAAAGCGGTATTCACCCAAGAGATGGG
>RGTL01000404.1 GCA_010025385.1 Gammaproteobacteria bacterium
TGCTCAAATTGCTGGAATCGCTTCTCGTAGAAGAGCATCCCCAAAAATCTGCCTAGCACCGACGCGGCTCGCTGATGCCTCGCGACGAAACGAGGGAATCGTTGCTCTAGTAAGACTCCAAAGCTCAGCATCTGGTATCCCTAACCCTAACTTCCGCGTAGTTTGTCCGCGCGAAATACTTGGGCCTTTAAAATAGGCCCCGACGGTCGGTCACTTCACCTTGGAGTCACACCTTACTCGTGCGCTGTTGACAATTTGATGAAAGATTTATGGCGTTTTCGCGTGTCATGTTTTTGCAATAAAACCGTCAAGTTTCTGCAAAGTAACCGCCATTAAACAGTCATCTCGCGCTCCTATAGTCGGCGACCTATACAGGCGTTTTCTAAACGCGCTAGTCCATTAGAGGCCTCAATGAGTTTCCACCCCGCTTCGCGCACCGCCCTTTGGTTGTTTTCTGTCTACTGCCTGTTTGCCTCGAGCACATTGCGGGCCGCTGATGAGCTGCTTGTTTATGTCTTTTCAGAGGGGAGCCCGGTTGCGGGTGCGGCAGTGCAGGTTGATGGGCTATCACTGGGGCAAACCGCCGCGGATGGCTCGTTGTTGGCTAGCCTGGACGGTGATGGCGCTCGCACACTCACCATTACGTCTGCTCAGGGCAACATCACGACCCGTTTCAGTTCGGCGTCTGGCCAGCTTGTCGATGCAGTGGCGCAAATCGATGAGGACACCGTGTTTGTCGATGTGTACTCACAAACTGAGAGCGTTGCCGAGCGCAAGACCGCAGCAGAGGGCACGTTAGCGGTTGCCGTGTTCAAGGGCGGCCAACCCGTAGCAGGAGAGGCTGTATTTGTGTCAGGAGTTGGCTTGTCTGTGGTGACGGACGCGTCGGGTGTTGCAACCGTTACCCTGCCGCGCGGTCGTTATCGCACGCAGGTGGCTGAGCAGATTGCCAATCTCCGTGTAGTGGGTGGGTTGACCCGATCAGTAGTGCTGGACATCAACGAAGATGGCGAGTCCATGGAGATCGCCGCACCAGAGATCGAAGAAGTATTCGTGGTTGCCAGCTTTGACCCCGCCGGGCTCGAAGTGAGCGAGCGCGATACGGCCAATATTGTTGACACGATTGGCGTAGAGTTGCTGACGCGCTACGCCGATTCTGACGTCGCAGCATCTGTCGTTCGGGTTCCCGGCATTTCGGTGCAAGACGACAAGTATGTGTTCATTCGCGGCCTTGGCGGGCGCTACGTCTCCTCGACGCTCAACAACGCGACGATGCCCTCGACCAATCCCTCTAAGCGCACGGTGCCGCTGGATTTGTTTCCGTCTAACTTTGTAAACCAGTTAGACATCAAGAAGACCTTTTTGCCATTCATGCCCGGT
>RGTL01000405.1 GCA_010025385.1 Gammaproteobacteria bacterium
ATCCGGAAGCTCCAGAGCGCGATACAGGTGTTCGGCGCGCTCGTTTGCCTGCTCTTGACTCATGAGCCCATGCAGCACCGCCGACTCCGTCACCTGCTCGCCAATCTTCAGTGCAGGGTTAAAGGTCGCCGCAGCACTTTGCGCGAGATACGCGACGCGCTGACCACGCAGACTACGCAGCCGATCTGGACCCATACTGATGACGTCTTCTCCGTCAACACGCACCTCACCGCCCGCAAATTCAAGCCCTGGCTTGGTATAACCCAGCGATGAAAGCGCAATGGTGGTTTTGCCGGATCCGGATTCGCCAATAAGCGCTACCACTTCGCCCCGCTGCACCTTAAAACTCACGCCTTTAACGATGGGCGTTAGTTCGTCGTCATCGTTTCGCGCACTGATGCGCAGATTGTCGACCTCAAGAAGCGCGGTCATGAAATCATCCGCTTGGCGAGCTTGCCGCCCGCATGGGCTGAAATATCGTCAACGATCATGTTGACCGAGATCGTCAGGGACGCAATGGCGAATGCCGGCATCAGCGGCGCGTAGGATCCGAGCACGAGCCCCGGGAGGTTCTCCTTTACCATGCTGCCCCAGTCCGACATCGGCGGTTGCACCCCAAGGCCAAGAAAGCTGAGAGACGAAATAAACAAGATCACCCAGACAAACCGAAGACCAAAATCCGTCGCCAACGGCATGGCAATATTGGGCAGGATCTCGCGGGTAATGATCCACCAAAGCCCTTCACCTCGAACCTTGGCGGCCTCCACAAAATCACTCACCATGACGTCGACACCCAGTGAGCGCGCAATACGAAAAACACTCGTAGCGTAGATCACGCCGGTAATGATGATCAACCAAATAATGCCCGGGCTGTTTAGCGCAGCGATCAGCACGAGGGCAAACATAATGGACGGAATAGACAACAAGGCGTCGTTGACGCGACTCAAACTCATATCGAGGAATCGACTGCCCACTGCCGCCGCAATCCCTGCGGTTACGCCAATGAGATACGCAAGAAGCGTCGCCAGCACTGAGATGCCGATCGTCGTGCGGGCGCCATACAGGATTCTTGAGAGGATATCCCTGCCGATGTAATCGCTACCCAAATAGACAATCTTGCTGGGAGGTTGAAAGTCCGTATCGGGATACATCTCATCGCTTCCCGGAACAATAAACAGCTCTTCATCAAGGATATCCGCCTCGTGATAAGGCGCAATCATCGGGCCGATAATCACCATCAATGCCCAAAACGCTACGATGGAGACACCAATCTTGCCGGGCCAGCTGAGCTTGATCTTCCGCTTTGGAGGCGCATCGGGAAGCTCATCAAACTGCGTTGGCGCGGCTGAAGTGTTGGCGGGCTCGGTCATAGCGGTTAC
>RGTL01000406.1 GCA_010025385.1 Gammaproteobacteria bacterium
TTGTTTAATCGAACATGTTTGACTAACGGCGGGGAATCTTGTGCGCCGTTAAACCGCTCGTGCGCTCACGGTTCAGGGGGTGTTCGAGACCGGCAAGCGGGCTGCCCTTTAAAAGCGGCGAATGGCGCCACTGCCTCAACGCGATTGGATGGGAATCATCCCCAGCTTGCCCTGTTCGCCCTGGCGGTAAAAACGGCGCAGCTCTCGGGTCAGGCCTGCACTATCGTGGCCACGAACGTAACGCTCATTAAGGTGGCGGCAGTATTGCCCGGCATAAAAGTTAGCAGTCTCATATCGCGCTTTAGTCTCTGCCTCAAGACCCGGCTCATAAGACACCCCATCGAAGAGCCATTTGCAAATGGTGGCGGTCTCTTCAAAACCGCCGCCGCCGGTCATGGTCGAAAGGCCTATGAACTTGTCGATCTCCGCTTGCAGTTCCAGTTCGAGCTGGGTCAGCTCACGATTAAAACCGGCACGCCACGCAAGATACAAAAAGTGACTGACGCCTTCAATCGCCTGGCAGCAGGCGTTGGCTCGCTCAGCCATCGATGGGTCGCCCGCGTCCTCCCAGACGTTGACAACCTCCGGCGATAAAAATAAAGACATCGCCAACTCGCCTGCCGATTCGTGCACCAGCAACTTCTCTTTGCAGGCCGGTCGGTCGGCGTTGCCCTGCAGGGCCTGGGCCAGGGCGTGGTCCGTGATCAGAAAATCAGTCACGTTCAGCGGTACGTCGATCTCGTATACCCGCTGCAGCCAATGCTGCAGCCGGGTCAGCGAATGCATTCAGTGCGCCCGAGCGGACATAAAGCCCAAACTGATGCCGGCCTCCCGTAACTGACGAGCGCAGCGAAGGCTGCCGGTGCGCTGCCAGCGCTCGTAAATTTCGAGAAGGTTGATGTCTTTGTTGAGATCCTGCTCGCAGGCGCGGGCCAGCACCTCAGCCAGTTGGGCAAACTTGGTGCCCAGCTCCTCAAAGACCGAACCCACTTCATACCCCTTATGCGCGCAGTCAGCAGAAAGATGGCCGTAGGCGGTGCCGCCGATGGCAATGTAGTAATCCACGCCGACCGACTTGCGGCGGAGGCCATGACGAAAAACCCCGGCGAGAAACATGGCCACATCACCCACCCGTCGCAGCCCGGCCGCCCGCTCCATCGAGGTTGGGGCGTTCAGGGCCTCGCCATAGACCAGCGCGAGTGGGCGAAGGCCCATGCCCTCAGCGGTGTACTCAAAAAAGTGATCCGTGCGAGCGTAAAAACTCAAAAGATTGACAAGGTAGGCCCGGGTCTCTTCGGCCACCGCGAGCTTTTCATCATCGATGGCGTCGCTGACCTGTTGACGAAAGTAATCCTTGACAGACATGCAG
>RGTL01000407.1 GCA_010025385.1 Gammaproteobacteria bacterium
ACCACTATCACGCTGACTCCACTCGTTGCTGTAGTTGACCGCTGTGTAGACACCTAGCTCTGCACTGTCTAAGTAAAAGAGATCTCCGTAGCTCGCCCCCAACTTTCCCTCGGGTAGCGCGCTCTCGAAGTCAGGATCAAAACCGTCCTTGATCAAGATTCCGGCCAATCGCTGCAGCTCGCCCTTGGTTCGTGCGTCCAATTCGTAAGAAACGCCCGAATCAGAGTCAGTGATACGCCCCATGCCGAGAACCGCCGCCACTGCCTTAACGGAGATGTCCTCCTTTCTCGAGCCGTCGTCCCAGCCGGCGAAATCAAAATCGCCATCTATCGGGTCTATAAATACGGTTTCTCCGGTAACACCATCGAGATAGCCCACCTGGACGGACAACGAAGTCGTGCGCTCATCTGGAAACGTCTTGGTGTTAATGACCAGATTGCCACCGGTAGACTCACCTGGCATGAAAGGCAAGAACGTCTTCTTGATATCCAACTGACTCACAAAATTGGAGGGAAATAAATCCAGCGGAACCGTTCTTTTTGAAGGGTTCGTAGACGGCATCGTTGCGCCGTTGAGCGTGGACGAAATGTATCGACCACCCAAACCCCGGATAAAGACATACTTGTCGTCTTGTACCGAGATACCGGGAACCCTGACCACTGACGCAGCCACATCAGAATCAGAGAACCGGGCAAGCAACTCAACACCAATGGTGTCAACGATGTTTGAAGCATCACGTTCACTGACCTCTAGCCCCGCAGGGTCGAAACTCGCGACGACGAACACCTCCTCAATCTCAGGCGCAGCGATCTGCATAGCCTCGCCCTCTTCATCGATGACCACTGATACTGATCGGGTAAGACCACCGACCACACGAAAGTTGGCAGCCTGCTCGGCAACCTGCATTCGATATCGTCCGCGGGGCAAAGTGACCGTGGCCAACCCCGACGCATCAGTTACCAGCGAGAGCCCGGAACCCGCTATGAAAATCGACTCATCGGCAACTGGCTCACCACTCTGCTCCACGATGATGTTCAGGGTGCCTTCGGCCACCGCCCTCCGGTCAGCAACGCTCTCAGATTGCGAGTACACATCAACCAAAATGGACGAATCGTCCAATCGCGCCACCACGTCCACTAACTGCCCTACGGCCGCACTGAAACGACCCGTAACCGTTCCTTCGGGTGAGGACACTTTGATGGCGCGAAGGCCGTTGCCCGATAAATCAGCAAACAGTGATCCATCCTGGCTGGTCTGCCCTAGCACCGCTTCTCCAACTGTGACCGTCGCGCCCTCAACAGGGGCACCCTCTGAAAAGACGTAAACCAGCAACTCGTCATCCGCTCTTGCG
>RGTL01000408.1 GCA_010025385.1 Gammaproteobacteria bacterium
TCTCTGTGGGTTGCGATAAATTGAAGTGTATATTGCCGTCTCCCACATGACCGAAGGCGCAGGGTCGAATACCCGGGATCCGCTCTTCGACCGCCTGACAAGCGCCCGCGATGAACGCCGGTACCTTCGATACCGGGACAGACACATCATGCTTTATGCTGCCGCCCTCATGCAGTTGACCTTCCACAATACCTTCACGAAGTTTCCATAGCTTCTGGGCCTGGACCTCACTGGACGCTATCACAGCATCTTGAATCAGTTCTGATTCAAACGCGCTTTCCAGCATAGTCTGCAGGGTTGCTTTGAGGTCAATGCCCGAGCCGCTGGTTTGCAGGGCCAGCAGCACATACCAGTCGTACTCAGCCTCCATGGGGCGCTCACAACCACTCACGTGACGCTCAGCGAAACGTAGCCCTATCTTTGGCAGGAGTTCAAAGCTACATAATGTGCCGCCCCCGGCCCGGTGCGCAAGGCGCAAAAAGGCCAGACTGGCGTTCAGGTCTCCAAGGGCCACCAGGGCAGTGGCGCTCTGATCAGGAAATGGGTAAAGCTTGAGTGTCGCCGCGGTCAGGATACCGAGTGTTCCCTCAGAGCCGATCAGAAGATTTTTAAGATCATAACCGGTATTGTTTTTTCTGAGACCGCGCAACTCTGAGAGCACGTCGCCGTTGGGGAGTACGGCTTCGAGCCCGAGTACCTGATCGCGAGCGTTGCCATAGCGCAACACATTGATACCGCCGGCATTGGTGGCCAGGTTCCCGCCGATTTGGCAGCTGCCCTCCGCCGCCAGACTCAAGGGGAAAAAATAACCCGCTTCGCTGGCGGCCGACTGCAAATGAGCGAGGATACATCCGGCTTCCACCGTCATGGTGCTGTTATCCGGATCGAGTTCGCGTATCTGATTCATCCGTTCAAGACTTAAAACAAGCTGATCTCGTTCAGAAACGGCTCCCCCGCACAGTCCCGTATTCCCGCCCTGAGGCACGATGGACACCTCTTCTTTGATGCACGCGAGAACAATCTGCCTGACCTCGTTTGTGTTCCTTGGCCTTGCGACCAGTTGAGCTTTGCCCTGAAACTTATTGCGCCGCTCGGACAGATACGGATCGAGGTCAAGCGCCGCGGTCACGAGGCCCTTGGGGTCCAATATCGTTTCAAGCCTATTAATCAGAGATTCCATGAGGATTAATCAAGAGGTCACTTCCGGCGCTATTGCCGACGGCCAGACAGAGAATCAGGGTCGACGTAATTATAGGGTTGCCAGGCAAAACACGGTGTCACGAACCACTGATTTTTTGGTACAGTGAGGCAGGATTATTAAAAATGTTTTACCAAAGGAGTTGATCTATGC
>RGTL01000409.1 GCA_010025385.1 Gammaproteobacteria bacterium
GTTTTCCGAGCACAAAAATGCCACAACGGTAGCTACCTCAGATGGGGTGGCCGCTCTTCCCAGCGAAATCGTCGACGTCTCCAGCGATTCGGCCTCTTCCAGAGAAATCCCTTCCTGCTGGGCCAGCAGTGAAATGGCCTTCGAGCGCATTTGAGTATCCACCGAGCCGGGGCAGACCGCGTTGATGCGAATGTGGTTTGGCCCAAATTCCAGAGCCATTGATTTGGTAAGCCCTACGACAGCAAACTTTGATGCGGTGTATGCATGCGGTATTGCTGGAAGGGCTCTCAGGCCGCAGAGCGACGCTACGTTAACAATGGCTCCGCCACCGGTTAGGAGTATGTGAGGTATGGCCGCCTGGCAGCAATTCACAAGGCCCTTCACATTGACTGCCAGCGTCAGATCCAGATCCTCTCCGGTTTGCTCAAGCAGGTTCGCTGATCCCACACCCACGCCTGCGTTGTTCACTAAGACATCCAAGTGTCCAAAGTCAGCCGCTACGGCTTGAATGGCCTCGGTGACCTGCTGTGCATCAGTAACATCGACCGCACGATCCGCACCTTCGAGATCAAACGTGATGACCTCGTAATCTTGGTTTCGGAGCACCTCAGCCGATGCGGCGCCAATACCGTCGGGGTGACCAGCACCAGTCACAATCGCGACTTTGGGTGATTCGTGTGTATCGGTGGTCATGAGCCTGACTCCTCTGGGGGACGTTTGGTGAGCACGGGTGGGAGGTAGGTGCTCAGGTAGCCCTTGCCGACGCGCTTGGCCTCCTCGACCATGTCTTCTCTTATCTCGCCATGCTCGATCATCGAGATGGACAGGGGGACATCACACAGTTCGAGAAAGAAGAAAAACGGATCTGAGTCACGCGGTAGCTCCGGCATGACAAACAGTGAATCGAAAATAGAAAAGAGGAAACCACTCACAGCGCGATCGCTTACGTGATCAGCCAGCCGCACTTGGGCTGGCGTGCGCCCGCTTAGCCAGATCTGTGACGCCACGTTACTGCTGCGGTACATCGCGACCGCGCGGTCGACTATTAGGTCCGCGAGATCATGCCAGTTATGAATGTTCTCGCGCGCAATGGGCTGTGAGTACGCATCTGCAAAACTTTGGGCGAGCTGATTTGCCAAAGCTGCCAACAAGTCGTAGCGATTCGCAAAAAAGTGATAGGCTGATCCTTCAGGAACACCCGCTTTTTCCGACACCTGCTTGAAGGAAAGTTCCTCGATGGGTGTGGTTTCTAGCAGCTGTATTGCGGCGTCCAACAGCAGTTTGCGCCGCACGTTACCTCGTTCCTGAGCGTGTTGGCGCTCGCGTCGTTTACCTACGACTTGTCTTGGAC
>RGTL01000410.1 GCA_010025385.1 Gammaproteobacteria bacterium
CGCGCAGATTCTGGGCGTGGCAAAAGACGCCTCGCGCGATGAGATTCAGGCCGCGCACCGGCGGCTCATTCAAAAACTACACACCGATCGCGGCGGCACTGACTATCTCGCCGCGCTCATCAACGAAGCACGCGACACCCTCAACGATCAGCAGTGACAAATGAGCGCGTGAAAACGCCCGCGCGATCGGGCCGGCGGATATCCTGGCCCGTATGGCTTTTGATCACCCTCGTGCTGGTGGCCGTGGGCATCGTTTACGAGCCCAGCGAAATCACAACCGAGACCTACTCTCGTGAGGAGGCCTGGGGCATCGATCGCTCGCTGCTGCGCGCCACGCTCGGTGAGCCCGTCGCCCAAAACGAATACCCGAAAACCATTCGGGTCGCCCACGATCAAATCGAATACGAAGCGGCCATCACCTACACGCTGGATGCCGACCTGCAAAAAGCAGTCGATGAGATCTTTGCCCAATACGGCCCGGATTACGGCGTCTTTGTAGCGCTCGATCCCGATACGGGGGAGATCCTCGCGCTCGCCAATCACCGGCGCAATCAGGGCGAGCTTAATGAAAATCTCGCCATAGCGGCGACCTACCCGGGCGCTTCGGTTTTTAAGGTGGTGACCGCAGCGGCCGCCATGGATCTCGGTAAAGCGACGCCCAAAACCGTGATTCCGTTTAACGGCAAGACCACCAGCCTTTACCGTAAGAACGTTCTGCACCATAAAAACACGCAGTGGACGCGCCGCTATCCGCTGACCACCAGCTTTGCCAAATCCGTAAACACGGTATTCGCCCGGCTTGGGATTTTTACCGTGGGCGGTGAGCCCCTTAAAACCTACGCGAGCGCCTTTGGCTTTAATCAAACCTGGGATTCTGACTTTGCGCTGGCGCCAAGCGTGTTCGTGATCGACGCCAATGACCCCTGGTCAATTGCGGAAGCGGCCTCAGGCTACACGCGCAACACCACGCTCTCACCCGTGCACGGCGCAATGCTTGCGGCGGTTGCCGTCAACGGCGGACAGCTCGTAAGACCCACGCTGGTTAAAAAAATCACCGCCGAAGATGGACTGTCGGTTTATGTACACGAGCCTGAGAACGAGCCGATTGTCTCGGACCAGACCGCAAGCGATCTTCGTACGCTGATGCAAGAGACCGTGGCCTCGGGCTCGGCGCGCGATTCGTTCAAGAAATTTTTCAGAGGCGACATGGCCGATGTGGAGGTCGGCGGCAAGACCGGCAGCCTCACCGGTGAAAACCCGCCGGGCCGCTACGACTGGTTTATCGGATACGCGCAAAAAGACGGGCGCAAAATCGCTTTTGCAGCCATGTGTATTAACGAGGAATTCTGGT
>RGTL01000042.1 GCA_010025385.1 Gammaproteobacteria bacterium
ACAGCCCAGTCCTTAAACGGCGGATTCTCCATATCAAATACAACCGATTCATCCATAAAGTCGTGGGTATGAACAATGACCGAATCGTCCCCGAGGAAAACGATTCCATAGGCCGGCGGTTCAAAATTTCCGTAAAAGATATCCGACTCGGTAAAGTCGAGACGCACCTGGTGATTAATAGCGCGCAGGCTTGATATGGGAATACCCCGCCAGCTGCCAGCGATGGGGCGGTGGACGTGACCGAAAAAAATATGGCGTATCTGATTCCGGTACGGCTCCAATATTTCCGCGAAAGCATCTTTTTGCGCCAAAGCGATCTGATCCAACACCTTAATGCCGATCTCACACGGCGGATGGTGCATGAACATATAAATATCGCGATCGGCCGAAGAACGCAGTTGCAACTCCAGCCATTGCATCCGCTTGTCGCAGAGCCAACCGATATCAGTCCCGGCCTGATTAGTATCCAGATAGATAAACCTCTCTTTGGCAAAATCATCGACCGATTGGATAAATCCGTTCTCGTCGGCGCGCTGCGCATGAAACACAGAGCGAAACGTTTCGCGATCGTCGTGATTGCCGAGAAGCAACCGTAGGGGTATCTGAAGCTTATCGAGATGCTCACTCAGGTGTTCAAAGGCCTCTCGCTCACCCCAATGGGTGAGATCACCCGTGATCACGCAAAGATCAGCATCACTGTGTGTCCGATTAATATCCTCAACGCAACGACCCAGGGCTACCGCCGGATCTCTCCCGTAAAGAGTTTGACCTTTCGGGACAAAGTGCGTGTCTGTGATGTGAATCAATTTCAAGGCGTATGCCCTTTATGTGTTAGCCACGCATGCGGGCGCCGTCTGCATCGAACAGTGGCTCTAGGATTCTTCGCGCGGCTCGCATCTCGCCCAAGATTTCGATATGTGCCTGAAGATCATCTGAGGCGCTGCCCGCATCAATCAATGCCAGCGCAATGGATTTTTGCGCATAGTGAGAGTAACCCCCAGAGGTACAGAAACCTTTGACCGCACCATCAATCCAAACGGGCTCATAGCCAACAACATCAGCATCAAGCGCGTCCACCTCAAACACGACCAGCGTACGCTTTGAGCCCTTCTCCCGCTCGGCCTCTGCCGCCTTTCGGCCGATAAAATCGACGTCTTTGCTAAATGCGATAAAGCGATCCATGCCCGTTTCGGCTGCGGTGTAATCTGGCGAGAACTCGCTAAGCCAACTGCCAAAGAACTTATCGAGGCGAAGGCTCATCATGGCGCGCATACCAAACGGCCGCATGCCGTGCTTTTGGCCCTCGGTCCACAGGGTATCCCACAACGCGCGTTGACTCATCGCGTCGGTATAAATCTCATACCCAAGATCAGCGGTATAGCTGACCCGCTGAACCACGCAGGAACACATCCCCACGGTCATCATCTTCACATCCATAAATTTAAAGGCGTTGGCAGACACATCCTCACGCGTGACCGCGCTGAGGACATCTCGCGCGCGTGGGCCGGCAATTTGAAAACCCGTACGCCGATCTGAGATGTTCTCAAGCGTAACGCCCTGTTCGAGATTCTGGCGAAACCAGCGCTCGTGAGCCGCCTGATATCCATACGATGCCGTCAACTGGAACTCGTCTTCTGCCAAAGACGATACCGTGAAGTCTCCGATCAAACGACCAGCGGGCGAGAGCATCGGGGTAAGGCTGATTCGTCCTACGGCAGGAATTCGCCCGGCCATGATGCGATCCAGCCATTGTCTTGCGCCCTCACCACGCAGTAAAAACTTTCCGAAGTTTTGCACTTCGTTAATACCGACCGCTTCGCGGACAGTCATCACCTCACGACGGGTCGCTTCAAAGGCGTTCGAGCGGCGAAAGGAAGGTGTTTCATACTTAGGCTCATGGTCGAGCGCAAAATAATTCGCCACTTCAAGACCAAACTGCTGACCAAACACGGCGCCAAGTGACTTCTGAATGTCGTAGACCGGTGTGGTTCTAAACGGTCGCGCCGCAGGCAGTTCTTCGTTGGGATAGCTGACCGAGAAGCGGTTTTGGTAGTTTTCGATGACCTTTGGGAGCGTGTAGCCTGGCGTCGTCCACGTGCCGAACCGGGCCACATCGAGCGCGAAGACGTCGCGCTCCGGCTCGCCATCGACCATCCACTGGGCAAGGGTTAAACCTACGCCGCCGCCCTGGCTGAATCCAGCCATTACGCCACAGGCCGACCAGTAGTTTTTCAGGCCGGGGACGGGGCCCACCAACGGATTGCCATCTGGGGCAAAGGTAAAGGGGCCATGGATCACGGTTTTTACGCCGGCTTTCTCAAGAACCGGAAAGCGCTTGTAGGCAAACTCAATCGAGTCACTGATCTTATCGAGATTATCCGGCAGAAGTTCATGACCGAAGTCCCAGGAGGTCCCGTCAACCGCCCAGGGCTTACACCCTTGCTCATAAAAACCAATACAAAGCCCGCGACCCTCCTGACGCAGATAACTCTCACCGCCAGGATCCATCACGTGGGGATGCTCCACCGCGCGTTCATAAATCTCCGGGATGTCGTCCGTTACAACATACTGATGCTCCATAGGGTGCAGCGGCAAATAAACGCCTGCCATGGCGCCCACTTCTCGGGCCCATAGTCCCCCAGCATTCACTACGTGTTCAGCGATTAGGACACCCTTATCCGTCACGACCTCCCAACTGCCGTCGCTCCGGGAATTGGTCTGCGTCACCATCGTGTGCAGTTCAATCTCAGCGCCATTCATGCGCGCGGCCTTGGCGTAGGCATGAGTGGTGCCGGCGGGATCCAAGTGGCCATCTAACGGGTCGTACAGCCCACCCAAAACGCCCTCAATATTGGTCACCGGCGCGACATCGCGTATTTCACTCGGCGATAACACTTCGGTCTCAAGACCCATATAACGATGCTTGGCACGCTCGGCCTTGAGCATATCCATTCGCTCCGGGGTATCCGCTAGCGTGACACCACCCACGTGATGCAAACCACATGACATGCCGGTAAGCGCTTCCAGCTCACGATACAGCTTGATGGTGTAACCCTGTAACGCGGCCATGTTGGTATCGCCGTTTAAGGTATGAAAACCCCCCGCCGCATGCCACGTTGAGCCTGAGGTCAGCTCGGAACGCTCAAGCAAAACGACATCTGACCAGCCGAGCTTGGTAAGGTGGTAAAGCACCGAGCAACCGACAACCCCACCACCGATCACACACACCTGTGCGTGAGTTTTCATTTGGAATCCCCTAATATGTCAGTCGAAGAACTGTGGCCGACGCCTCATAACCCCGTGGCATGACAAACAGTAACGGCCAGCGTGAACCGATGCAAGCAGATAGGCTAGAGCGAAAAGGCTGCTCGTAAACTCGAACATCTCAGACATCATGCCGGGCAAAAAAATTGACCCTGAGGCCATTAGGCCGGGTGACGTGGTGATCTTGAGGGGCGGGGATGAAATCTGCGTCCTGGAGGAACATCGCGAGGTCGAAGCCGGTCGTGGCTCTTACTCAGGGTTTGATGTCACGCTCCGGCAGCCGCGGTTTGATAGCGACGGGATAATCAAGCACACGCCGAGATCGGACCTCTCCCCACAGCAGGCGATGTTCTGGGAGCACAAAAGCAAAGAGCTCGCCTTACGTAAAGGGGGCGCCAAAGACGAATCGCCCTTCACCCCTAACAAAATCATCATCATCCTGATCGCCGTCGCTTTGTTTATCGCCATAACAACCTGGCTGTAAATCAAAACAGCGGTCAAAAAAGCCCCGGCACAGGAGGGTGTGACCGGGGCACGTCCAACCCCCAGGAACTTTGAGGGGTATGAGGAGAGATTGAACGCGACCGAATCTTCCGTCTCGAACCTTAAGGAAGTCTTAACGATCGTAAAGCGTCAGGAGTCCTGTAACTTCTGAGCTTTTTCAAGGACCTGTGCACTTAAGCCCGATTTATAGTCAGCAAGGCGTTGTCTCAGGGCCTCGTCAGCGGTGGCAAGAATCTGCGCCGCCAGAATTCCGGCATTCGTCGCGTTGTCGATCGCCACGGTGGCCACAGGTACGCCCGCTGGCATTTGCACAATCGATAGGAGCGCGTCTTCCCCGGCGAGCCGGGTGGCGCTGATAGGCACTCCAATGATGGGCAGCACGCAGAGCGACGCCACCATGCCAGGAAGATGGGCGGCTCCGCCAGCGCCGGCGATGATGACACGCAGACCACGACCCTCCGCGTTACGCGCGTAATCAAAGAGACGATCCGGAGTACGATGAGCGCTCACGATCGTGATCTCAAATGGCACATCGAGCTGGGTGAGGATGTCCCCGGCCGCACGCATGACGGGCAAGTCTGAGTCACTGCCCATGATGATGCCTACGGTTGCCTTCATGATTTACCCACCTTACTGAAACCCTTCGGGGGTTGAAATGTATCACTTTGGAGCTTGCGTAATCCGCTCTGGGCATGACCCAGTGCTTCTGCAACGGTCTCGCCGAGCGCGTTGACGTGGCCCATTTTTCTTCCGGCACGAGCCTCTTTTTTGCCGTACCAGTGGACAGTGACCTCGCCCGGCGCTTGCAATCGCGTGGTGTACGGAGCCCCCGTATGGGCGCTTGCCAAGCGGTCCTCGTAAAGCAGATTCAGCATCACTGCGACAGGTGCTTGGGCCTCTATCGACGCTACCGGTCGACCGGAAATCGCCCGCAGGTGCTGCTCGAACTGATCGCAGGCAAATCCCTCCATCGTGAGGTGTCCCGAGTTATGCACCCGTGGAGAAATCTCATTAATGAAGATCTCCCCTGTCGTGCTGATAAAAAGTTCCACAGCGAATACACCCACGGCGCTCAGTGCCTCAACCGCTCGCAGAGCAACATCCAGGCATTCTTTGCGGCGAGCCTCACTGAGCGCTCCGGGACTGATCACCGTACTCACGGCGTTCAGCCCGGGATCAAATAGCATGGTGACCGGGGGGTAAGCGCTCGTCTCACCGGATTGGGCCCGGGCCACGACCACCGCCGCCTCGGTACAGCCTTCAAGCGCCGGTTCGATAACGCTGGCAACGGGCCAAAGACCACTTAGCGAATCAGGCTTGAGGAGAATTTGAACACCCTTGCCGTCATAACCGCCACGCCGGGTTTTCTGTACTAACGGCGCGTTAAAGCCGCTTTTCTCCAGTTGCGACTGCTCGACGTTTTCGTCAACCAGCATAAAGGGCAATGTGGGCAGCCCCTGCTCCTTAAGCCAGGTCTTTTGCAGGCCTTTATCTTTGATCAAACGCAAGGTGCTTACACTGGGGTGCACCTTGATCTCGCCCCGAAGCTCGGCTTGCTCAAGAAAGCCGAGCGTCTCGTCAGGAATCGCCTCCAGCTCGAAAGTCACGACATCAGAGGCTTCGATCAGGCGGGCAACAGCCGAGAGGTCATCCAATGGCGCAACGATGGATTGATCCGCCACGTAGACCGCCGAGCTTGTTGGATCGTCAGTCAGCACCGTAGCCGTGAGACTGATGCGGTGAGCTGCCTCGCAGAGCATCATCCCCAACTGACCCCCGCCCACAATGCCGACGCGATGAAAGCCGGGTTGACTGCCAGATTGTTTTTCCGTCATCGGCTCAGTTGGGGGTGCTTGTCATTCGGCGGGAAAGGAGGCGTTTCGCAAAGGAATCCCAAAGCGAGAGCCGTTTGCACTTAATCATTATAGCCGTGGGTTCTGGCCGGCGGCCTGGTCACCACCTCTAACGGGAACGCGCTAACTCCCCATTGCGAATTCGATGAACGGCCCGGTAACGGCCAGCGTTAAGCCCTCCCACTGAAGATTCAAGAACAACCACTTGCCGTCAGGAGAGAAACAAATACCCGAGATCTCACTGCCTCCATTATTCATCGCATTTCTTGCGAGCAAAACGGATTGGCCATCGGGCTTGAGGATGTGAATACCATTGGGCTCTTTCCCGTCCTCGGCGAGAAAGACATCACCCCACGGGGCGACCGCGATGTTATCCGGCCGATCCAGTGCATCTGCCTGCTCAGCCTGCGCCACAAGCGTCAACTCATCAGGCTTAGAACCACTTCCCACATCAAGGCGATAAAGCTGGCCACGACGCGCTGGCCCACCATTGGTTGAGCAAAAATACGCGCTCCGGCCGGCAAAAAAAGCACCCTCACCTCGCGAAAAGAAAGCGCCGCCTTGTTCATGGGCCTGATCGCGCGTGGACTCAAATTCAGCCTGCGGCTCATCGACCGGAACCCACTCCACCACAAACCGCTCGCCGCGCTGGCGGCCTGTCGACAGATCAAATCCATCGACGCCAACGATTTTCAGCGCCTCAAGCGCCCCAGACGAAAACGGCCGCTCCAACGATGAGGGAACGTGTCGATAAATTGCGCTGTCTTTTTTATCTTCCGTCATATAGGAGATGCCGGATTGTGGATCGAAGGCAACCGCCTCATGAGAGAACCGACCCAGCGTCGGCAAAGGCTCAGGAGATTGAAGTTCGACAGCAAAGGGATTACAGAGGAATACAAATCCATGCCCCGCTTCCTCTGTCTCTTCGCAACTTAGCCAACCATAAGGACTTGCACCACCCGCACAGTTGCGCGAGGTTCCCGTCAGCACAAAATTACTTGAGCGAACGTGAGCGTCGTCGCGGTCCATAACAAGTCGGGTGACGCCACCGCCGCGATTGGCCGCGTATCCCATCGCGGGATTCGCCGGATGACCCTCATGAATCTCATGATTGCGCATGAGGATCCAGCTGTGATCAGGTCCTGCGAAACACGCCATACCATCAGGAGCCGGCGGCACGGTAAAGCGATCGGTCATCAGATCACCGGCGCGCTGAAGAATTCGGTAGGAAAAACTGCGCGGCAGTTCCAGAATGCCGCGCGGATCAGCGAGTAGCGGGCCAGGGTCCGCGCTGAGTTCATGGCGGTAAAGCCAACCTAACGAGGCAGAGACTGCAAGCGCGCCAACGCCGGCAGTGACAAAGCGGCGGCGTGAATGCAAATGAGACGTGGTCATCACGGATCAGTGGCCATCGGCCCTTAGGCGTGATCAGGCACCATAACAATCTGAGAAACCACGGCATGAGGAGGCTGTTCCAGCGCAAAGACAATGCAGCGGGCAATGTCATCGGCTTCGAGAGACTGACCGTAGTCGTCATAAAACGTTCTTCCACGCTCTTCGCTGGAAAACCGGGTGGCTGCAAACTCCGTCCGTACCATGCCAGGCAGGACTTCCGATACGCGAATGCCTTTGCCAGCATACTCCTGACGTAAGGTTTCGCTGAATCCGTGCACGGCGTGCTTGCTCGCGGCATAAGCGGCGCAGCCGGCGACGCCAGTGAGCCCCTGCGTTGATCCTATATTCACAATATGCCCATCGCCACGATCAAGCATCCCGGGCAACAACAGCGCACTGACCTGCATCAGGCCCGAGACATTGGTTTCAATGGTGCCCAGCCAATCCTGAAGCCGCCCCTGATCAAAACGCTGTCGCCCTCCCACATCACTGCCGGCGTTGTTGATCAAAATATCGATCTCCCGCCAGTCCTCGGGCAATCGGGAGAGCAGCATGTTGACGGATTGCGTGTCGGCGACATCAAGCGTGGCTGCCAGAGACTCTCCGGGTAACGCCTGCATCGCCTGGTCGAGCGCCTCTTTGCGTCTGGCGCATCCAATGACGCGCACACCTTTTTCGGTCAACATGTTGGCGGTAGCCAGGCCGATACCGCTGCTGGCTCCGGTGATTAAGGCCGTCTTACCCGAAAGCGTACTCATGACCACTCCGCTATGAAACGAAAGGAGTCTGAAGTATAGAAGCCAGTCCACCAGACGCCGACCGCGCGCGAGAACCTTTAACTATCCAGACCCAATTCTTTGAGTTTACGGGTCAGGGTGTTACGTCCCCAACCGATCCAGGCCGCCGCTTCCTGCTTTCGACCACCGGTAAAGTGAAGCGCCGCTTTGAGCAACACGCGTTCAAAATCCGGGCCAAATTCGGCCAATATGTCCTTCTGACCGCTCGATAACCTACCGGCGGCGGCCTTTTCGAGTAGCTGCTGCCAGGATTCTGCGGCGCCTATTGCTTCGCCTGCTTGCGAGTAGTCCGCCGGCAGATCCGCGAGCGTCACGGTGCGACCCGGCGCAATCACGGTCAAGCGTCGGCACGTGTTCTCGAGCTCCCGCACATTACCGGACCACGGCGCCCCCACCAGCTTAGCGAGTACATCCTCGTCAAGACGCTTGGGCTCAATATTCAGTTCGTTTGCCGCTCGACCCAGGAACGCTTCAGCAAGGGCCGGGATGTCTTCTCGACGCTCACGCAAGGGAGGGAGGTCGATGCCAATCACATTAAGCCGGTGGTAAAGATCTTCGCGAAAGAGACCGGCTTCGACGCGCTGTGGCAGATCCTGATTGGTCGCCGCGATGACGCGCACATTGGCAACCAGTTCCTGGTGTCCGCCCACGCGAAAAAACGTGCCGTCAGAAAGAACACGAAGCAGTCGCGTCTGCAAATCAAAAGGCATATCGCCAATCTCATCCAGGAAAAGCGTGCCCCCCTCTGCCTGCTCAAATCGACCGCGACGTCGCTCCTGCGCGCCGGTGAAAGCCCCTTTTTCATGGCCAAAAAGCTCGGATTCAAGGAGATCTGCCGGAATAGCGGCGGTATTGATTGCCACAAATGGGTTTTTCGATCGTGGGCTGTTCTGGTAGATCGCCCGGGCGACGAGCTCTTTTCCCGTTCCAGACTCGCCCGAGATGAGCACATTCATTTGCGAGGCAGAGAGTCGACCGATCATTCGAAACACCGCCTGCATCGATGGCGCCTCGCCGATAATCTGACCGCCCGGGGTGCTCGGCGACTGACCCTCACCATTGCTCGCTTTCTTCTGCAGAGCCCGACCCACCAGCGCGACTGCCGCCTCAAGATCAAAGGGCTTAGGCAGATATTCGAAGGCGCCGCCCTGATATGCCGATACGGCGCTATCCAGATCCGAGTGCGCCGTCATCACAATTACCGGCAACGCGGGAAGTTCATGGCTCAACTGATCCAGCAGCTCCAGCCCGCTGGTCCCGGGCATGCGGATGTCAGTCACGATCACATCTGGTGCGTTGGCCTTCGCGTGCGCCAGCACGTCGTCAGCGTTCTCATAAAGCACCGTCTTGAAGCCCGCGTTCGAAAGCGCTTTTTCAAGCACCCATCGAATAGAGGCGTCGTCATCCACCACCCAGATCACGGGTTTCGTACTCATGGCCGATGACCCATAGGCAGGAAAATACTGAATCGGGTCTTCCCAGGCTCACTCGTGCACTCGATTACACCGTTGTGGCGGCGGATAATCTCTTGGGTGATGGCAAGCCCCAAACCCGTACCGTCGGCCCTGCCCGTCACCATCGGAAAGAAAATTCGGTCAATCAGCTGCGGATCAATCCCCGGGCCATCGTCCGAGATGGATGCCTCAACGACGAGGCGATGACGCTGGCCGTGCAGCGTATGCTGACGGCGAACCCTCGTTTTTAACAGTATGGTGCCGCGACTTCCCATCGCCTGCACGGCATTGCGAACGATGTTCAACACCGCCTGGATCATCTGCTCACGATCGCCAACCACATCGGGAATGCTCGGATCGTAATCTCGATCGACATCCAGCCCGAGGGGAATCTCGACCAGCGTCAGTTTGCGAACGTGCTCCAGAACCGCGTGCAGATTGAACGGCTCTCTTTTGATGTCACGGTAACCTCCGGTTAAACGATCGACGAGACCGCTGAGCCGATCCGCCTCGTGCGTAATGATGCGCGTGTACTCACGAAGGGTGTTCTGTTTTGGCAATTCGCGATCCAACAACTGAGCGGCGCCCCGCAGACCCCCTAAGGGGTTTTTGATTTCATGCGCCAGGGAACGCACCACGTCGCCAAACGCTCCCTGCCGATCCTGTAGCCAAGTCTCCTGGGCAATCTTCCTCAAGTGATCGACTTGATTGAGTTCAATAATCATGTAATCAGACCCTTCGCCCAACGGCAGCGCGGAGACCGTACAGTCCACGTTGATCTCGCTCGGCGGATTCGCGCGCCGCAGCGGCGTTTGCCTAAGCGTGGTGGTGGTCCCCTCAGCACCTGCGATAAGGGCCGCCTGCAGGATCATTCCCAGAGGAACGACGTCCATCACCGGCTGTCCCACAGCCCGCTGCGCGCTAAAGTGCAGCAAATCCTCAGCAGCGCCATTCATAAACCGTACGGTTTTCGCAGAGTCCGAAAGCAAAACCGCCTGTTTCAGACCATCGAGAACCCGGCTTAAAAAAGCACTGTCAGGGATTTTCATTTATTTGCACCATTTTGGTGCAATAATAACAAAGCCTGGAGCGAGTGGCCATGGCCGCCCGCCCCAGGTCGCTGACTACACGCTGTAGTAGAGGTCAAACTCCAGCGGATGCGTTGACATACGAAGACGCTGAACATGCTCCATCTTCAACGCGATGTAGGCATCGATCATGTCGTCGCTCATCACCCCACCGACTTTGAGGAACTCGCGATCCGCATTCAGTGCGTCAAGCGCTTGGTCAAGCGAATGACACACCGTCGGAATTTCGCGCTCT
>RGTL01000411.1 GCA_010025385.1 Gammaproteobacteria bacterium
ACCGACTCCTCAGAAGCCTCGTACTCCTTTTTTTCCATAAGCTGATCATCTTGCTTCATCAGGAGTTCGGGCGCCGAGATGCGGGCCATATTCGAGCTCATGGCCGACGCCGTGGGATCCGCCACCTCTTGGCGCTCCCAGACGTCACTCGGCTCCCAGCCCGCAGGAAGATTAATGGGCGCAGGCCAGGTTTTTAGGGATTCGTTAAAGGGCACGGAGGATTCCTGCTCGACCGCCACAAGGCTCGTGTGTTTGGTCACGAGCTGATAGCGAAGGCCGGTTGCCGTGATGTCGTCTTTGATCTTCCGTTCTGCGGCCTGCCAATGCAGTTCTTTTTCAAGCTCAGCAAAGCTCATCTCAATCGCGTCGATTTTTCTGCGGGCATAAAGGCGCGCAATGCCGGCCTGATCACGGCTGCCGGCAAGCGCAACGTGCTGCTGCCATTTTTCGCTGCCAATGGTGCCGCGGAGGGTAACCCCCTCGGTGAGATTCTTTCCTTTAAATAGGACGACAATTGGCTCACCGGCGTAAAGATCCGGAATCGGCGCCGGATAGCTTTCAATCGAAAGCCCGTCAAAATCAACGGCGATGTCCGTGAGCAAGGGCGACTCCAGCCGCCGAAAGAGCTTGGTCATCTCCTGATTGACCTCATAAAAATTGGCAATATGAGTGGCCGAACCCCTGCCCACCCTGGCGGCCCGCTCCATGAAGAAGCTGTTTGGAGCCGAGCCGATGCCAATAGTAAAAAGCCGACTCTCGGCGATGTGTTTTTCGATATACCGAAAGAGCGCCTCTTCATTGCCGACTGCGCCGTCGGTAATAAAGACGACCTGTCGGATCTTCGCGGTTTTTTTCTGATCCTTAAGAGCGAGGGCCAACGCCGGCGTCATCTCGGTGCCGCCCTCGGCCTCCAGCTGATCCACGCCCTCAATAGCGGTTTGAATGGCATCACCGGTGGCGGGCACCGCGCTGGGGAAAAGCATTCGGGATTCATCGGAAAACGCGATTACGTTAAACGAGTCACTAGGCTGCAGGCGCTTAAGCGCAAGCTTTAAGGCCCCTCTCGCTTGAGAGAAGGATATCCCGGCCATGGAGCCCGACTTATCCAAAACGAAAATCACCTCGCGGGCAACGGGCTCACTCGAGACGTGGTCCGCCTGTGGGGGCATGGCCATCAAAAGCGCGTAGTCCTCGTTCTCAAATCGCTCGGTAAAAAGCGCAAACTCAGGCACGCGCTCAACCTGCGGCCGCCACGAGAGCACAAAATCCCGATCGGCCGGCACGGTGCCATCAGCGAGCTCGATCTCAAGGGTGCCTGAGGCCGTCTCAGTAATGCCGATGGCATGCGAG
>RGTL01000412.1 GCA_010025385.1 Gammaproteobacteria bacterium
GAGGTTGTGGTCGAAGATCGCGGCGGCGGCGGCGGTAAAAAGGCTGCCAATTATGTGCAAAACGCTGCGCCCAAGTCAGGGGTTGTGATCGCTGAACTACACCCTTCCTCATTGGTCGTACCATTGATCGTGGATAAACCCCAGTTTGATTTCAGTAAGGTCAACTGGCTCGGCTCAATCGCTGTCCGTCCATACGTGGGAGTAGTCTGGAACACTGTCAAAGATGACAGGCTCGAAAAAATGACCGGTAAAGAGGTAACGTTTGCATCATCCGGTGTCGGTGGTAGCTCCTACCAGTATCCATTCTTCTTGGCGCAGATCACGGGTGCGAAATTGAAAGTCATCCCTGGCTACAAGAGCGGTGGGAAGATGAATATCGCCATGGAGGCCGGCGAAGTCGATGGTCGTGGTAACTACTACGAGGGATTCTTGTCGACGAACCCTGACTGGGTGAGAGACGGTAAGATCAAGTACGTGTTCAGGATGGGTGACGACCACCCAGATCTGATGGATGTTCCTCAGGCGTCTGATTACATGAAAACTGAGGCACAGAAGCAGATGCTCAACTTCCTCGAAGGACCACTGAAGATCGGCCAGGCGTTTTACGTTCACGGCGAGGTTCCAGCTGATCGCTTGGCAGCGCTGCGGAAGGCGTTCGTGGATATGATCAACGATCCGGTTTTCCAGGAGGACGCGAAGAAGATGAAGCTGGTTATACGTACACGGACTCCGGACCAGGTCGCGGCGGCTGTTGAGACAGTCTACGCAACCCCGAAGCCGGTCGTTGACGAACTTCAGGCAATGTTTAAGAAATAAATCCAGTCCATCACCACCGGCTGACGCCGGTGGTGCATTCCTAGAAGATCTTGGTAATCCAATATTCTCGGGCTTCAGGGATAAGTTCACCCAACATCGCAGGCGGCCACGGGACCGATATGATCACGTGGAATAACGCGAACGAGAATAGGAACAACAGCCCCGCACCAAGCAGGCTCGACCTCACCGTCTCCTTGCCCTGGAAAAACATGAGCCCAAACACAAGTATTGGTAACGAGAGGAGCATCCCGATAATCTGGGAAGAAATAAGGTATGCAATCGCCCAACCAAAGAACCCGAGCGCACGCGTCACGAGTTCGCTTGTAGAGACCCCCTCCAGACTTCCCTCAGAGTCGTTGCTTGGTTGCGTCATAACCCCTTTGATGGCCACACATAAGACCGCTAACCCACCGAGTGCAGACGCGACGATCGGAAACAACGAGGCGGCCTCTGACCACTCCGAGGCGGTGATGAAGGTGTAGACGAATATGATTCCGATTAGTCCGGTGAAAAACATGTCCGGCTTGTTGATAT
>RGTL01000413.1 GCA_010025385.1 Gammaproteobacteria bacterium
ACATGGGCTTCAAAGGATCCGACGAAGCGCAAGCCAAACTAGGCGTAGAGGTGGTTGAGATTCAAAGCAATTCGGCAGCAGATTATCTGCCCAATATGCAAAATGCGGCGCGGTCCGGACAGTTCGATTTGATTGTGGCCGTGGGCTTTTTGTTGGCCGACGCGATGGCGGAAGTGGCCGATCAATTCCCGGATCAGAAATTTGCCATCATCGACGTCACCTGGCTGGGCAAGCCAAATCTGATGGAAATCGGCTACGAGGAAAATAAGGGCTCCGCCATTGTCGGGGCGCTGTCTTCGATGGTCGCCGCGCATTATGGCTACGACAAGATTGGCGTGGTTTTGGGTATAGAGATACCGGTGCTTTACAAGTTCGAGGCGGGCTATCGTTACGGGATGCACTGGGGTAACGCCAAGTACGCTGAAAAAACGGGTAAGAAATCAAACGTGGGCCTGCTTTGGACCTATACGGGAACCTTCAGCGATATCGCGAAGGGTAAAGCTGCGACCGAGGCGATGCTCGCTCAGGGAGCGGGGATTATCTATAACGTCGCAGGCCCGCTGGGTATTGGCGATCTGGAAGCCATCACAGAGCATCTTGAAGCCAAGAACAAGTCCGCTGGCCCACCGTTCATGATCGGCGTGGACGCCAACCAGGATTATCTTGGGGACGGGCACCGCGTGCTCGCGAGCATGATGAAGCGGGTTGATTTTGGCGTCTACAGTGCGATTGAGTCTGTTGTGAACGGGACCTTCAAAGGTGGCGTGCAGATTCTCGGGCCGCACAACGGCGGGATTGCGATGTCGGGTAAGCAAGATCTAGCTGATTTCATCCAGTTTGGCGTAAGCGGCGGTGCGATCAGCGCATCAGATAGTGGTCAGATCACCAGCAACTGGGACGCGATGCGAAAGGACATCCCGCAGTGGATTTGGGATGCTGTCGCGGAACTTCAATCCGAGATCAGCAGTGGTGCGGCGGATGTGCCGTGCGGATGGTGCCCGGATACGATCGGCGACATACGAGCGAAGTATCCCGACTAAGGCTTGCCTTCAATTGAGTGAGACCGGACAAGGGGCGCGCCAGCGCCCCTTGTTTCATTGTTGAGTCTGTTCATGTTCGCGTCTAAATCCTTAAAAAAACAAATCGAGCCGATCGTTGAGTCCTTACTCGCAGGGCTCGTCGGATTGGTAATTGGCGCGCTCATAATGCTGGCCTTTGGGCACAATCCGTTGGCGGCGTATCGTTCGTTGCTCCTGGGGAGTGTCGGTAGCGTGTATAGCTTGGCAGAGTCGCTGGCGGTGGCGACGCCACTGATATTGACCGCCCTGACCTTTGCGGTCGCCATGCGCG
>RGTL01000414.1 GCA_010025385.1 Gammaproteobacteria bacterium
AACGGCGGCCGTAACTATAACGGTCCTAAGGTAGCGAAATTCCTTGTCGGGTAAGTTCCGACCTGCACGAATGGCGTAACGACTTCCCCACTGTCTCCAGGATATGCTCAGCGAAATTGAATTCTCCGTGAAGATGCGGAGTACCCGCGGTTAGACGGAAAGACCCCGTGCACCTTTACTGCAGCTTTAGAGTGGCATTAGGAAAGAACTGTGTAGAATAGGTGGGAGGCTTTGAAACTTGGGCGCCAGTCCGAGTGGAGCCAACCTGTGAAATACCACCCTGTTGTTTTCTGATGTCTAACCTAGGTCCGTTATCCGGACCAGGGACCCTCTATGGCGGGTAGTTTGACTGGGGCGGTCGCCTCCTAAAGAGTAACGGAGGCGCGGGTCCCAAGGGTTTGGCTGTTCGCCAATTAAAGTGGTACGTGAGCTGGGTTCAGAACGTCGCGAGACAGTTTGGTCCCTATCTGCCGTGGGCGTCGATACTTGAAAGGAGTTGCCCCTAGTACGAGAGGACCGGGGTGAACATACCTCTGGTGTACCAGTCATGCCGCCAGGCGTGCCGCTGGGTAGCTATGTATGGACGGGATAACCGCTGAAAGCATCTAAGCGGGAAGCCTCCCTTGAGATTAGGTATCTTCGAACCGTCATAGACCATGACGTTGATAGGCTGGGTGTGGAAGCGCAGTAATGCGTGAAGCTAACCAGTCCTAATAGTTCTGATCACGCTTGAGAGTTCGCACTATCAACGACAGTCCTGCGACTGTGTGTTGAGGAGGAAAACTCTTCGGCCAGATTGTCGCCCGCTCGAATATTTCGAGCACACTACATCGATTTAGACCCGTATTCGCTGGCTCCATTGCTTGGTGGCCATAGCGCCTGTGACCCACCCGATCCCATCTCGAACTCGGCCGTGAAACCAGGTAGCGCCGATGGTACTAACGTTTAAGCGTTGGAAGAGTAGGTCGTCGCCAGGCATTGAAGCCAGCGATTGCGCGGTAATGAAACCCATTCACAAGTCGAAGGGCTGACCCATAAGGGCGGCCCTTTTGGCGTCTCTAGCCTCCGCTAGAGGTTCGCTTTCCGGGATATTTTCGGGAAGTTGCCAATACCCTGAACGAAGCTCTCAGAGTTTTGCATAGGGGGACTGCCCACCGGCCGGTTTGGCCGAATGCCAGGCGGACTGGATAGTTCGCATTTGGCAATCTTGGGTGTCAAAAACTAGGTGCCGCGGGGTGGAGCAGTCCGGTAGCTCGTCAGGCTCATAACCTGAAGGTCGTTGGTTCAAATCCAACCCCCGCAACCACCATCTCTCTGATGTATATGTTTTATTTCTCTCT
>RGTL01000415.1 GCA_010025385.1 Gammaproteobacteria bacterium
CACTGATGATGGGTGTCGCTCGTTCAACCAATCTAGGGCGGCATCGATGTCTAGGGGATATTGATTTGGATCTTTGGTTCCGGAGGAAGTTCCGTAGCCTGAGAAATTCAGGGCGAGAACACTGAGGTTGTGTCTGTACAAAGCTTGCGGCAACGAGCCCCAGTCACACTTATCGAATACTTTGCCATGACAAAGCAAGACCCATCGATCGCCAGCTTCGTAAACGTCAGCCTCTAAGGAGCGATTGAGGCCCTTGATCATTATGGATTTCACTTGCCTCCCCGGGCGTAGGCGATCGGATCGATCGTCACGTTGAGACAGGCCACGACACGTTTATCGATTGCAGCAACTAACTCATGAGCAAGATCATCCAGGTTTTCAATATCCGCGCCGTAGCCACCAAGCGCATCTACTACGTCGCCGTATTTCGCTCTGCTTAATTCACAGGCGTAGGTTCGATCTGCGCCAAATTCTCTTATTTGGATCTGGTACTCGGCGTTCCAGCGATGATCATTACCGATGATCGTAACGACGGGAATTTCTTCGCGTGCAGCTGTCTCATACTCACCCAGATGGAATCCGATGGTGCCATCACCCATACAGGAGATCACCAAGGCTTCAGGAGATGCGATTTGCGCACCCATCCCGTATGCCAGACCACCGCCAATGGTTCCAGAAACGCCATTGATGATTCGAAGTGGGGCATGTAACGCAGACTGTACCCACTGCCCAAATTCACCGCCATCGCTAATTAAAATGATCTCACGCGCCTGATCTCGACAGACTGAGGCGATGGCGTCAAACAGTTCAGCGTGCGCGGTGACTTTGGGGTCATAGTCGAGTGCTGATGGATTCGCGCTTGGTGACAGATGAAAAGCGCGGATAACTTGCTCAGCTGAAATCGTATGCATTTCATAATTGAAACGCGACAGGTTGGTTTTGGCTTGACTGATGACCCGCGCATCATGATCAACCACGATCCATTTGCAACTATCAGAACTCGTGGTACCAAATTTGAGCGTGAAGTCGATAGGCTTGGCCAATGCGATCACAAGATCTGCGTTGGTAATCTGAGCGAGTAATTCCGGTTCCGCTGGATCAGCCAGACCACGGGGGCTTTCCATGCATATGATCGGGCAGGCCAATAGATCGCCTAATGATTCAGTGAGCCCCGGGTGTCTTGAACGGTTCAGTTGTGGTCCCAGAATCAGAAGCGGGTTTGACGCTTCCTGAACGGCATGTTGGATGCTACGAGCGATTTCCAGCGCTTTTGGAGTAACAGTTTTTTCCTGATCGAGTTGAAGAGGTTCGGTTTCACACT
>RGTL01000416.1 GCA_010025385.1 Gammaproteobacteria bacterium
CACAAGGCGAGCACAAGCTCAGCCGGGGACTCACGCCACAAAAGACACAATCGGCTCACTGGCTTGCTAATCCCGGGTTTCATGATGCCGTTCGTCGTTTCACGCGCGAGGAGGAAGATCACCTGGCAGATTACTCGCGAATGCTTGAATCGCACTCTCCTTTTAAGCGGACGGGGTAGTTCTATCGCGGTGCTAGAATGGCTCGGCTATGGTTTATAACCGGGTTGATTACTCTTTCCCGCCGCTGGAGGCTGCCAGTCCGGAGGGTCTGCTGGCCGTGGGAGGCGACCTCAGTCCGGATCGCTTGCTTAGTGCCTACCGGCGTGGAATCTTTCCGTGGTTCAGTCAAGGGCAGCCTATTTTGTGGTGGTCACCTGACCCGAGAGCCGTTCTGTATCCCGCAGCGGTGCACGTCTCCCGAAGCCTGCGAAGAAGCCTAAGGAAATCCGAATTCTCTGTCACCACCGATCAGGCATTTGGCGAGGTCATCGCGTGCTGTGCGCAAAACCGAAAAGACCAAGATGGCACCTGGATCACGCCAGAAATGCAAGACGCCTACATCGCCTTACATCATCTGGGCTTCGCCCATAGCGTGGAAACATGGCGAGCCGGAGAACTGGTTGGCGGTCTTTACGGCGTATCGATTGGAAAAGCTTTTTTTGGTGAAAGCATGTTCTCGCGCGTATCGGATGCTTCCAAAACCGCATTAGTGGGTCTGGCAAAAGCGCTTAAGCAAAGCGGCTATCGCTTTATTGACTGCCAGATTCGATCGGCGCACCTCGACTCCCTGGGAGCGCAAAGCATTTCACGGGCCGACTTTTCGCAAGCCTTAAAAGACGCTATCGCGATCGACGAGAAACCCAGGCTCTGGGACTTAAAAATCAACGCAAGAGAGCTGGCATGACCCAAGCGCGCACAGCACCCGATCTTTACCAGTCGACAAGCCATCGCTGCCCGTATATCAGTCGAGAAACTGCCGCCAACCTGCTGATCGATCCTAAATTTAATGTCACCAATAGTTTCTACGACACGCTGATCGCGAACGGCTTCCGACGCAACGGTGGACTTTACTACCGCCCGCACTGCCCCACGTGTACGCGCTGTCGATCTGTACGGATTCGGGTAAAGGACTTTTTATACGGACGATCCTTCAAGCGAATTGTGAGACTTAACTCGGATGTCTCGCTTGAGCTGACCGCGCTGGAATATCGAGACGAGCACTTCGCGCTCTATCGCGCCTACCAGTCGACACGTCACGGTGGAGACAGCATGGATGATCCTGATCCCGAGAAGTATCGGCAGTTCATGACAAGCTCCAAT
>RGTL01000417.1 GCA_010025385.1 Gammaproteobacteria bacterium
TCGATCTGGCAGCGGGATAGGCCCACGCACTTCGGCACCAGTCCGCTTGGCCGTGTTCACGATCTCGGTCGTGGATTGGTCAAGAACACGGTGGTCAAAAGCCTTCAGCCGAATTCTGATATTCTGGGTATCCATAACTGCCTTACCTCGTCTGGAAAAACAAAGGAGGGCGACAAACCGCCCTCCGCTAAAGCCTTAGTTACTTGATGACTGACGCGACGACGCCGGCACCGACGGTGCGGCCGCCTTCACGGATCGCAAAGCGCAGACCTTCATCCATCGCAATCGGCGCGATCAGGGTCACGGTCATCGCGATATTGTCACCCGGCATCACCATCTCGGTCCCTTCCGGCAGCTCAACCGAACCGGTCACATCGGTGGTCCGGAAATAAAACTGCGGACGATAGTTCGAGAAAAACGGCGTATGACGACCACCTTCATCCTTGGTCAAAACATAGGCCTCACACTTGAACTCGGTATGTGGCTTGATCGAACCTGGCTTACACAATACCTGACCACGCTCAACTTCCTCGCGCTTGGTACCACGAAGCAACACACCAACATTGTCGCCGGCCTCGCCCTGATCCAACAGCTTGCGGAACATCTCAACACCGGTACAGGTCGTCTTCTGGGTGTCCTTCAGACCAACAATCTCGATCTCCTCACCCACATTCACAATACCGCGCTCAATACGACCGGTCACAACCGTACCACGACCCGAAATCGAGAACACATCCTCAATCGGCATCAAAAATGGCTGATCCTTCGGACGCTCAGGCTGTGGAATATAACCATCAACAGCCTCCATCAACGCCAAAATCGCGTCACGACCAATCGTTGTGTCGCTGTCTTCTAGCGCCGCCAATGCCGAACCGCGAACAATCGGAATATCATCGCCAGGGAAATCATAGGACGACAACAGCTCGCGAATCTCCATCTCAACAAGCTCAAGCAACTCTTCATCGTCAACCTGATCAACCTTGTTCATGAATACACACAACGCCGGTACACCAACCTGACGCGCCAGCAAAATATGCTCGCGGGTCTGCGGCATCGGACCATCGGCAGCTGATACCACCAAAATCGCCCCATCCATCTGCGCCGCGCCGGTGATCATGTTCTTCACATAGTCGGCGTGACCTGGACAATCAACATGCGCATAGTGACGGTTCGCTGTCTCATACTCAACATGCGCCGTCGAAATCGTAATACCGCGCGCACGCTCTTCAGGCGCCTTGTCAATCTGATCATAGGCCTGAAACTCAGCACCGCCAGCTTCCGCCAAAATCTTCGTAATCGCCGCTGTCAATGACGTCTTAC
>RGTL01000418.1 GCA_010025385.1 Gammaproteobacteria bacterium
GACCGATACCAGTCAACAAAACGCTGGATTCCCTCATCGACCTGAATACTGGGGCGATAACCGAAGTCTTCTCCTAAAGCGCTCACATCGGCTTCCGTTGCCGGCACATCACCATCCTGCATCGGCAATAGATCCAGAACGGCTTTTTTGCCAAGCGACTTTTCTAGAGCCGATATATAGTCCATTAATTGGACACGGTGATTGTTTCCAATGTTGTACACCCGCCAGGGCGCTGAATGACTGCGATCAGGCTCGTTTGCCCCGTCGCTTCTACTCGCCGGGCGGTCGATGACCCGCACCACGCCCTCAACGATGTCATCCACAAACGTGAAATCGCGAACCATCTGACCTTTATTGAAAACCGGTATAGGCACGCCTTCAAGAATCCCTTTTGTGAACTTGAAGAGCGCCATATCAGGCCGACCCCAAGGTCCATACACGGTAAAAAATCGAAGCCCCGTGGCGGGTAACCCGTATAAATGGGCGTAAGCATGCGCCATCAGTTCGTTGGCTTTTTTGCTCGCGGCATAAAGCGATATGGGGTGATCGACATTGTCTTTTTCCGAAAACGGTAAACGGTCATTCGAACCATAAACAGAGCTCGATGATGCATAGACCAGATGGCTGACGTTCGACTGTCGACACCCCTCGAGGATGTTGCCAAAGCCCACAAGGTTCGCATCGATGTATGCCGCCGGGTTTTCTATCGAATAGCGAACGCCTGCCTGAGCCGCTAGATTTACAACGACGTCAAACGATTCTTTTTTAAACAAATTTGCTATCGCCGAACGATCGGCAATGTCCATACGTCCAAAATTAAAATCTTTTTGCTCTATCAGACGCGAAAGCCGTGCTTCCTTGAGTGACACGTCGTAGTAATCGTTCAGATTATCGATGCCGTATATCTGATCACCACGATTCAGTAATCTTTGGGCCAGGGTAAAACCGATAAACCCAGCGACTCCCGTAATCAAGACACGCAAACTGTTTTCTCCCCTAAGATATTCTTGAACGCCATCACGGACGGATTAGAACGACGACATCGCGTCTTGTCTTTTTGCTGTCCGTCTCTACACCCAGCCGCGCAGCCAATACACGAAGAGCCCAATTTTCTCACGAATAAGACTCTCCGCCTTTTTCAGGTTTCCAAGAGACGGCCACCAATCGAGCAGGGTGGGCTGGGTGAAATCCACCACCGCGATCGTCGCCGTGGAAGCAACCACGTCAAAGCCGACTTTCTCAAACACCCCAACCGCTCGGGGCATGTGTAACCCACTCGTTACCAGAAGAATACGATCGACTCCAAGGCCTCCCAGCAC
>RGTL01000419.1 GCA_010025385.1 Gammaproteobacteria bacterium
CCGTTTATTCATGATCTGCAGTTCACCAACGGGCACGCGTTTCGGCACATTGCGCCCATGCCCAACGTCAAAAACCTGATTCAGGCGGGCATCCGAAGCCTGCGGCACTCCGAAGAAATGATCGAAGACTCTATCGTGCAGGGTAACGACGTGGTCACCATGACGCAGTTTCATAAGATGGGCCCGGAGGGGCTGGCCGCGCTCGTGCCGGAAGGCGCTAAGACGTACGTCAGCATCGATGTGGACGTGCTCGATATCTCGCTGGTGCCGGGCTGCGTATCCGCAGAACCCAACGGCATGACCTACGCCGAGCTTCGCGACACGCTGGATGCCATCGCCCGACGCACTGAAATTATTGCCTTTGATTTTGTGGAGGTCAATCCGCAGCTCGATGTCGGCACCGGGGTGACCGCGTACCTTGGCGCACACATCATGGTGGAGTTCATGGGACGCATCTGCCAGCAGCCCTGGTGGATTGAAAAGCGTAACCGTCGTTTAAAACAACTCAACACATGAGTCAGCGGGTGCTGATTACGGCCGGTGCCAGCGGCATCGGTCGCGTCATGGCCGAAACCTTCGCGCGTGACGGCGCGAGCGTATGGGTAGTGGATAACAACGCCGAGACCTTGAGCGCCTGCCCTGAAACCTGGCGCAAAACCTGCCTTGATGTGACCGACGAGCAAGGGGTAGCCGCGCTCTTTGAGGAACTCAAGAGCAGCTGGGGCTCCTTGGATACGCTTTGCTCCAATGCCGGTGTTGCCGGTCCCGGAGCACCCGTCGAAGAAGTCAGCCTTGCGAACTGGCGAGCCTGCGTCTCGGTGAGCCTTGAAGGTGCGTTTTTGTTTGCCAAGCATGCTGCGCCGCTTATGAAGACACAGCGCTCGGGCGCGGTCATCATTACATCGTCCACCGCGGGTATTTTTGGGTTTGCCAATCGCTCGCCTTATGTGTCCGCCAAGTGGGCAGTGATCGGCCTCATGAAAACCCTCGCGATTGAACTTGGACCTTTTAACGTTCGCGCCAACGCGCTTTGTCCCGGCCCGGTTGAAGGCGAGCGCATGAACTATGTGGCGGATCGCGAAGCGCAGCAAAAGGGTCGTACGCGAGAGGATGTACTCGCAGAGTACGCAAGCGGCTCCTCCATGCTGAAACTGGTGCGACCCGAGGACTCGCGCCTGGCAACATCGGCAGGATTCTGATCAGTCCGTGGGCGCGGGAAGACATGATCGCCTGTCCAGTGCTCGCAACCTTTGGCAATCTGCACCATAAAGTCGCCGACTGTCTGATGGCACTCGGGGCTCAT
>RGTL01000420.1 GCA_010025385.1 Gammaproteobacteria bacterium
TCCCGGCGCCCAAAAAGCCCGTGACGATACTAACCTGACGGATCAATCAACTGTCCCGTGCGGTAAGAGTGATACGTGGACCACATCATTACTGATCTCACCTGCGACTGCTCGTACCGCCGTATCAGCCTCCTCAAGCGGATAGGTGTGCGTTGTGACGAGATCAAGAGGGAAGCGGTCCGAGGCAAGCTGTTCTAAGGCAAGCTCACAGGACCGGTAGCCGTGGCCCCTCGCGCTCTTGAAAGTGACGTACTTCACTGTCGCCTTACCGATCGGGAAGTTAGGAAACTCAGCCAACTCTCCCTGCAAAAGGATCGTGCCCCCTTTGCGTTTTAGCGCCTCTACACCAAGCATCACAGGAATCGTGCCCGCGCCCGAGGTGCAGTCAAGGGACACATCTACACCTATGCCACCCGTGATTTCCATGATGCGCTCGAGCGGATCCTCTTCGCTGACGTTGATCGTGAAATCAGCACCCAACTGTTTAGCAACCTCCAACCGCTTCACGTCTTTAGCTGTCCCAGTGACGATAATGCAAGAGGCCCCAGCCTGTTTGCAGGCAACTGTCTGTGCCATTCCTTGCTGGCCTGGACCTTGAATTAAAACCGACGAATTGTACCCTACCCCACAGTCGAACAGTGCCCACTCAATACCATTTGCCATCGGTGTAACGATCCCTGCCAGTTCAGGGCTGACGCCTTGAGGGACCTTGTGTAAGACCGCATTCCACGGGAGATACATATACTCTGCGAAGCCACCCCAAAGGTGCGGCGCAGACTCACATGACGTGTAGCCGTAGCGAATCGCGTTAGGGTTGTGCCTCCAGTCGGTTGACGCGCAGTGCCTGTATTCGCCTTTATGGCACCACTCACACTGCATACAGGTCACGTAATGCTCTACAAAGACTAGGTCGCCTTCTTTGACTCCCTGACGCTCTTGAAACAGCTTACCGGCCTTGGCGATGTAACCAATGTTTTCGTGCCCCATGATCACCGGGTCACTGATCGGCGGCTTAGAATAGAATTTCACATCTGTACCGCAGATCCCGGCCACCTCGACCTTTAGCAATGCGCCGTCGTCGGGAACCTCTGGCATATCGTATTCACGGAATTCGGTGGTATCTGGAGCGGTACGAACCGCAGCGAGCACTTTCTGGGTCAAGGGCGCTTCCTCCACTTCGGCGTTGACCAAGCGGTAGCAAAGCGGCAGACTGCATTCAAGAACAAAGTTCCGCATAGAGGAACAACCATTGTTTTGGGCACCGAGGTAAGGCATCTGGAATATGTTTCAG
>RGTL01000043.1 GCA_010025385.1 Gammaproteobacteria bacterium
ATAACCGAGAGTCCCTAACCCTTACCCGGCTTGCATTTGAGACCGGAACGAAAACAAATGCGCAAAAAACATCAGAAGAAATAATTTTGTAACAATTGCATGTCAGACAGTGGCTTCTTCAAAGACTCTAAATGAGAATTAATCTATGGCCGCGCCTAGGATATTGATTGTTGAGGATGATGAAGCTGTGCG
The DNA here is from genome assembly GCA_010025385.1 of Gammaproteobacteria bacterium. Taxonomy (GTDB): domain Bacteria; phylum Pseudomonadota; class Gammaproteobacteria; order Arenicellales; family UBA868; genus UBA868. The sequence continues at coordinate 193 of RGTL01000043.1, forward strand.
TGAATTACTGCGATTTGTGCTGCGCCAGCACCATTTTGAGGTGCATGAAGCAGGAGACGCGAAGACAGCGCGCAATGTCTTGGTGAAGACACAGCCCAGTGTGATCTTAATGGATTGGATGTTGCCCGGAATGAGTGGTATCGAGCTAACGAAGATACTTAAGGCCGACAAAGTGACTCAGCAGCTCCCGATAATTGTCCTTACTGCGAAAGGAGAAGAAGAAGATAAGGTACGAGGTCTTAATTGTGGGGCAGACGACTACGTCACAAAGCCGTTCTCGCCTCGTGAGTTGATCGCCAGAATTAGGGCTGTCATAAGGCGAACGGTGCCCCATGAGGGAGACGAGCCCGCGCATTTTCGAGGGTTATCGCTCGATCCGATCATTCATCAGGTAAAAGCTAATGGGGAAGCGCTGGAATTGGGGCCAACAGAGTTTCGACTCCTGCATTTCTTTCTGACCCATCCCGATCGTGTCTACAGCAGAGCTCAGTTGCTTGATTGGGTCTGGGGAGCAAACTCATTCGTTGAGGAGCGTACTGTTGATGTCTATGTGAGAAGGTTGCGGGGCGCGCTAGAAAATTATGACTATGCCCAGTGTATTAAGACCGTTCGCGGCGTGGGGTATCAGTTTGCGACAGCGCGAGCAACGACATCAGCTGAGTCTTTATGAAAGACTTTTGGCTTGGCCTTAGTGTTTTATCGCTTGGGCTGGGACTCGGCTCATGGCTAGACGTGACTCCATGGGGCCTGGTAACTGCAGTCGTATCACTGCTGGTCATTTATGTGTTCCAGATTGATCGCGTTACACGTACGGGTCGGCGACTTCAGACTCAAAAGTCTGGCCATTCTGGTTGGGTCGTTCCTCTGGCGAAAAAGATTCAAGATCTACGTTTTGGACTCGAAGAGGAAATAAGCGAGCTTCGTGATTCAGAGAGTAAGTCAAGGGAACAAAGCCGCAGTCGAAGAGCAGCGCTTGAAGGCGCGGTCGCAGAGTTTCGATCGCTGATTGACACGTTTCCGGATGGGTTGATGATTATTGATGAAAACGAACACGTGCTTCAGTGGAACCCTGTTGCGGGAAAGGCGTTCGGACTGTCCCCCGCGCTGGATAAAAAAAAGCCGGTCCGCCAGATAATCCGAGCGCCCGAGTTTGACGCCCTTCTCGATCATTCTGGCAGTGAACCCATTGAATTCTGGTCATCAATGCCTGTTCCTAGGTTCTTCTCTGCCCGGGTTTTCGCTCTTCAAAATCTCCGCAAACTCGTGCAGTTTCAAGACATTACCCGACTTCGACAGTTGGAAGAGGTACGACAGGATTTTGTGGCGAATGCATCTCATGAACTGCGAACCCCGTTGACCGTGGTGCATGGCTACCTGGAGACACTTATCGACCATGCTCCAGACGAGACGAAATCAGAGCTTCGCCATATTTTTGGCCAGATGCATGCTCAAACGACCCGAATCAAAAGAATCGTTGAGGATATGTTGGTGCTTTCGAGGCTAGACAAAGAATCGGAGCCGCTTGAAGAACAGCTAAATATTCGAGAGGCACTCGAACGAAGCCGAGAAGAAGGAGAGATGTTATCCGGAGGGAAAAGACATCGGATCACCCTCGACATAGCGGTCGATTCCGTGCTGCGGGCTAACAGGGAAGAGTTTGATAGCGTCATCTCTAATCTTATTTCTAATGCCGTGCGGTACACGCCAAACGGGGGGGCGATCGATATAAGCTGGTGGGTGAGTTCGGAAGGCGGTTATCTGTCAGTCAAAGACACAGGTATTGGGATAGATAGACAGCACATTGATAGGTTAACCGAGCGTTTCTATCGAGTGGACGTTGCACGATCGAGAGAGTTAGGGGGCACCGGTCTTGGACTGTCGATTGTCAAACATGCCCTGAGCCGAATGGATGGAGAATTAAATGTCACCAGCCGTCTCGGGGAGGGCAGTCGGTTCGTATGCCGTTTCCCGGTAAATCGTCTCAATTAACTATGAGAGCGGGCCGTTTCCGCAAAAAAACACGAAAATTAATCCTCTTAATTGTCACATTCCTGAAATATTGACTCGATAACCTTTGTCACTGGTTGGTCCTAAAGGCCTGAGAAAGCCCATACCAACCTTATCGAGAGGTGAGAAGGCTCATTTCAAAGCAATGTCAAAGCAATGGAAGACAAAGGAAAATTTATGAAAACTACGTTCCAGCGGTTCTGCCGATTTACAGCGGTGACCTTAGCTCTCTCCGCGACGGCCACAGCGGTCCATGCGAGGGACACCATTCAGATTGTCGGGTCGTCAACGGTTTATCCGTTTGCGACAGTCGTTGCTGAAAAGCACGGGAAGAAGTCCAGCTTCAAGACGCCCGTTATCGAGTCGACGGGCACCGGTGGCGGAATGAAACTTTTCTGCGCCGGAATCGGAACTCAATACCCTGATTTCACCAATGCTTCTCGCGCCATCAAGAAGAAAGAAGTCGAGCTGTGCGCAAAAAATGGTGTGACCGACATTATCGAAATCATCGTCGGTAACGACGGTATTGCGTTCTCGAACAGTGCATCGGCGAAGAAAATGAATTTTACTAAGGCCCAGCTTTGGGCGGCGATGGCGGAACATGGCCCAAAGCCCAAGACCTGGAATGAAATTGATGCATCTTTACCGAACGTGGCCATTAAAATTATGGCGCCGCCTCCGACCTCGGGAACTCGCGATGCCTGGGAAAGCCTTGTGATGAACAAGGGCTGCAAAGAGGCTGGCAAGGATAAGGAGCTCGGCAAGAAGTGCCTTGAGTTTCGTCAGGATGGAATCGTGGAAGAAGCGGGTGAGAATGACACGCTCATCGTAAAGCGACTTGCGGCAGATCCCGAGGCGTTTGGTATCTTCGGCTTCAGCTTTCTTGATCAAAACCGTGATCAGGTTCAAGGCGCAACAATTGAGGGCGTTGAAATCAGCCTCGATTCAATTCAGTCGTACGAATACCCGATTGCCAGACCGCTTTTCTTCTATGCGAAGAAAGCCCACGTCGGGGTGATTCCGGGAATGCAGGAGTTTATGAGTGAGTTCGTGTCTGATGAGGCTGTTGGAGAATACGGCTATCTTTTGGATCGAGGTCTTGTGCCTCTTGATTCAAAGAGTCTGTCAGACGTCCGATCGAACGTTTCCGATCTCAAAACCATCGGCAGTTAGAGGCGTTCTCGGAGATCCAGGGTAGGATTACGACAAAAGACTCGTCATACTCAAGCCTGAAATGAAAAATACCATGAGAACTTAATTCGTGGCGTTTTCTGCCCTGATGACTGAGCCCCGGCGACGTGTGTGCGTTGCCGGGGTTGTTTCTTTGTGACGGTATATCTCGTCACCGCAGTTTTGCTTTTTTCTTTCGGCGGGTTTTTTTCCGCGCGTAGGAAGGCGCATGCCCTTCGTGCAAGCGGGCCGATACATTCACTGCCGCAGTATCACGGCATTCGTGTTGCACTGTGGTGTGCGGTGCCCGCGCTTCTTATTCTTCTCGCCTGGACAGCTTTTGAACCCCGGGTGATTGAGCTTCTGGTTCGAAGCTATCTTCCACCGGAGTTCGCGAATCTCTCCGAGGCGGAGGCGAATCTGGTGATGATGGAGATCCGAAGCCTCGCCGCAGGTACTTTCGGGATTTCTTCAGATCAAGCCTATGTCGAAGATGCGGCTGAGGTGTTCCGATCGTTTCAGAAGATCAGCGACTATGCGATGACCGTGTCGGTCATGTCCTTTGCGATTGTTGCTCTCTTGTGGGCACGCACGGGCGTTTTACGGCGATATCGAGCCCGCCAAAGCGTTGAACGCTCGTTCAACGTATTTATATTTCTGAGCTCACTGATCGCTATCTTGACCACCTTCGCTATCGTTCTTTCTTTGCTGTTTGAAAGCTTTAAATTTTTTGAATTAGTTCCTCTCACCGATTTTCTCTTCGGACTCGACTGGAATCCTCAAATCGCAATTCGTGAGGATCAAGGAGCCTCGTCAGGGGCATTTGGTGCAATCCCCGTCTTCGCCGGGACCTTCCTGATTGCGCTGGTCGCCATGCTGGTCGCTGGCCCGATTGGCCTTGCCTCAGCGATCTACTTTGCGGAATATGCTCACCCGCAGGTTCGTAACTTCGCCAAGCCGGCTCTGGAGCTACTGGCGGGTATCCCGACCGTGGTGTACGGATTCTTTGCGGCGCTGACGGTAGCGCCACTCGTTCGGGATCTGGGCATCGCCATCGGGCTTGAGGTGCAGGCGAGAAGCGCGCTGGCAGCCGGCGTGGTGATGGGGGTAATGATTATCCCGTTCATCTCGTCGCTTGCCGATGACGTCATAAACGCGGTACCGGAGAGTCTTCGTGAGGGCTCTTACGCGATGGGCGCGACCCAATCGGAGACGATCAAGCAGGTCATCATTCCGGCGGCCTTACCGGGAATCGTGGGTGCCTTCCTGCTGGCGATTTCACGGGCGATTGGTGAGACGATGATCGTTGCGATGGCCGCGGGATTGAACGCCAACCTAACTGCCAATCCGTTGGAAAACGTGACGACGGTCACGGTCCAGATCGTAGTGGCGCTGATCGGCGATCAGGAGTTTGATGACCCCAAGACGCTCTCAGCATTTGCGCTTGGGTTAGCGCTCTTCGTCATAACGCTGATTTTGAACGTCATCGCGCTGACTATCGTAAAGCGCTATCGAGAGCAGTATGAGTAAGGTCAAAGGTCAAGCTCCTTCGCCTCGCCGGTCGCGTCTTGCTGAAAGGCGTGCTCGCTCCGAAAGACGATTTCGGGCGATTGGCATGACCGGCGTTGTTCTTGCATTGGCCGCGGTGTCATTTTTATTGGTGACTATCTTTTCGTCTGGTTACTCAGCATTTTGGCGAACCGAAATCGCGCTTACGATTGAGTTTGACCCTAAATTGATGAAGGTCGAACCTGATGCGACGTTTGACCAGTTGCAGCAGGTAAATTACCTTGCCTTGTTTAGGAAAAACCTAGAGCGCGCCTTCCCTGAGGTGACCGCCCGAGCAGACCGTCGTGAGTTGGCTCAGATGTTCAGTGAATCCGCGCCGGATCTTCTGAGGGAAATGGTCTTAGCGGACCCCGGGCTTGTTGGTGCCCGTCAAGTGGTGTCGGTGCTTGCCTCTTCTTCCGTCGATATGATCACGAAGGGAAATGCGCCTAGAGACATTGATGAGGCCCGTCGAGTCATAAGCGATCAACAGCTTCGGTGGCTAGACCGGTTTGACGAGTCGGGCCTTTTGGGTAGTCGATTCAACAGCGACTTTTTCACGTCCGGGCCGTCCCGATCACCAGAGTTAGCAGGGCTCGGGGGCGCGATCGCCGGGTCGGCGCTGTTATTACTCGTGACGCTACTGCTGAGCTTCCCAGTAGGGGTAGCCGCAGCGGTCTATCTTGAAGAGTATGCCCCCCAAAATCGCTTAAGCGAGATTATCGAAGTGAACATCAATAATCTGGCAGCAGTGCCCTCAATCATATTTGGACTTTTGGGCCTAGCGGTTGTGCTCAACTTCTTTGGTCTTCCTCGCGGGACTCCGCTTGTCGGCGGAATCGTGTTGTCATTGATGACGTTGCCCACCATTATCATCGCCAGTCGAGCAGCCCTGAAAGCCGTGCCACCATCGATAAGAGACGGTGCCCTGGCTATGGGTGCCTCGCCAATGCAGGTGATGTTTCATCATGTGCTCCCGCTGGCGATGCCGGGGATGTTGACGGGGACGATTATTGGGTTGGCGCAGGCACTAGGTGAAACCGCGCCACTGCTGATGATCGGCATGTTTGCTTTTGTTGCAGATATTCCGGGTAGTATCTTAGATCAGGCGTCCGCATTGCCGGTCCAGATCTATCTTTGGGCGGAGAGTTCCGAGCGTGGATATGTGGAGCTCACAGCTGCGGCAATCATGGTGATTCTCGTCTTCCTTGTGGCGATGAACCTGCTTGCGGTTCTTCTGCGCAAGAAGTTCGAGCGACGATGGTGATCCCTACATATGGACAGAGTTACCCGCGCCTTGAGCAATTACAGGAACCAGGGCGTTTAACCACTGATGAGTGCATCAATGAATGAAAAAAAGGTCACCAACCCCGCGCTCGAAGTGAGTGACATGCAGGCATATCAAGATGTCGCCGGGGAGGTCGCAGTCGAAGATGCTCGAGTGAGTTGTCGCGATGTGCGGGTGTATTACGGCGATAAGCAGGCGCTTTTTGGTATTAATCTCGACTTAGGAAGCAACGCAGTCACAGCTCTTATCGGGCCATCGGGCTGTGGGAAGTCCACTTTTCTGCGTTGTATCAATCGGATGAACGATACGATCCCGAATTGCCGCGTTGAGGGGAATATCCGACTCGATAACCAGGACATCAATGATCCGAATTCAGATGTCGTAGAGCTTAGGGCGCGTGTTGGGATGGTTTTCCAAAAGCCTAACCCGTTCCCTAAATCGATATACGACAATGTTGCGTACGGACCGCGAATCCATGCGCTTGCGGAATCAAAAGATCATCTCGACAGCATCGTAGAGACCGCTCTAAAGAAGGCGGGCCTATGGAAAGAAGTGGCGGATCGACTCAATAGTCCTGGAACTGGCTTGTCGGGCGGGCAGCAGCAGCGTTTGTGCATTGCCCGGGCTATTTCGGTTCAGCCGGAAGTGATCTTGATGGACGAGCCGTGTTCGGCGCTTGATCCCATTGCAACGGCTCGCATCGAGGAGTTAATTGACGAACTATCCGAGAACTTCACGATTGCCATCGTTACCCATTCGATGCAGCAAGCTGCGCGCGTCTCTCAGAGAACTGCCTACTTTCATCTTGGCAACCTAATTGAGGTGGGCGACACCGAGCAGATTTTTACAAATCCGCAACAGCAGTTAACTGAAGACTACATCACGGGCCGATTTGGTTAGGGCGAATAAGGGGGCAGAATGAAGAATCCGAGCAAGGGCCATACCGTTGAAAGTTTCAATGAGGAAATGAAGCGGGAGCATAAGACGGTGCTGCAAATGGGCGCCCTCGTGCGAACTCAGATTAAGAATGCGATTCGGACACTCCAAGAGGAAGATGCGGAGGAGGCTCGGAAAGTCATCGCCGCTGACGCAGAAGTAAATAATCTAGATATACAAGTCGCTGCACATGTCGAACATATCTTAGCCCGGCGTACACCCGTCGCGGGCGACCTGCGGGAGGTTTTAACGGTTGCAAAAATGGCTACAGATCTCGAACGTTGCGGCGATGAAGCAGGCAAGCTAGCGCGTCTCACTATCCATTTTTTTGGTGATCGAGGAACGGCACCTAACTATCAGCTCCTCCAGGAGGTATCGAGTGTCGCAGGATTCGTGGACCACATGCTCCAAGAATCGCTCGACGCGTTTGACCAGCGAAACATAGAAAGAGCCTGTGAGGTTATTCGAAAAGCAGAGTCTCTGGATGGTGAGTTTCGTTCGTCGCTAAGACGGTTGACCACTTTTGTGCTTGAGGATGCCCGAACGATCGGTCAATTCATCGACGTGGTGCTTGCTGTACGCGCTCTGGAGAGAATAGGGGGCCACGCGAAGAATATAGGCGGCTACGTGGTTTATCTTGTCACGGGCAGAGATGTACGGCACGAGACGTTGGATGAAATTCTTAGGGATTTAACTTGATAAGGTTCCCCGAATGAGTTGAATCTGGTTGATCCGAAACCACATGTTTCCTTTTGCCCCGAAAACTATTCTCGATTGAGGATGAACTGGGGGTAGCGACAAATTTCTCGCATCAGGTGCTTCGTCAGATCGCCACCCTGGCTGATTTGGCGGAAAGAGTGCGCAATCGTTTGCAGCTACTGATGACCACCTAACTGCGGGTGGGTGCCGCTGCTGTTTTACTGAGTGTCCGACGCCGATGGCCTGAGCAGCCAGGCCATCAGACCGGTCGCAACGGCAGCGCCGACAATTTGCATCAGAATAAATCCGGGGGCATTCTCGGGTGCGATCCCGCTGAAGGTATCCGTCAGGCTGCGCGCGATGGTTACGGCAGGGTTGGCAAATGATGTCGAGGCTGTGAACCAGTATGCCGCGGTAATGTAAAGCCCTACCGCGGTGGGCACGGCTTCCGGTCGCCACCGCAGTGTCCCAAGAATAGTCGCCACAAGCCCAAATGTGGCGACACCCTCCGAGAGCCATTGTGCGGGGCCGTTTCTGATGTTGGCCGATATCTGCAGCAGGAACTCCTCAAACATCGCATGCGCCACCAGCGTGCCCATGATCGCGCCGATGATCTGAACGCCCACATAGGCGAGCGCTTCGTTAAGTTTGATCTCGCGGCGCATCCAGAATGCCAGCGTTACGGCAGGATTGAAATGTGCTCCCGATACGGGACCAAGCATCGTGATCAGAACGAACAGGATCGCGCCGGTAGGAATTGTGTTTCCCAGAAGCGCTAGAGCCACGTTTCCGCCCGCAAGGCGTTCGGCCATGATGCCTGAACCCACTACCGTCGCGAGCAGCAGGGCTGTGCCAAGGCACTCCGCTACCAGCCGACGGGAAAAAGAAAAACGCATCATGAGGTGTTTTGGGAATTCGAGCCCGCGTTGCCGATTGCGTCTAGCTGCTTTTGCAAACTGACGGAATCAAGAGACTCCAGAGGCAGATCGACCAGAAGGGCAATGCGGTGCTCCAGTATTTTATAGGTCTCGGCAAAAGCCAGGCGAATCTGCTGTTGGGTGCCGTCGACCGCTGCAGGATCGGGCAGCCCCCAATGTGCAGAGACGGGCTGTCCCGGCCAGACGGGGCAGACCTCAGACGCTGCTGAGTCACAGACGGTAAAGACGAAGTCAATCCGAGGCGCTCTGGGGCCACTAAATTCTTCCCAGCTTTTAGATCTCAATGAGGTCAAAGGATGGCCGAGTTTTTGCAGAAGGCTGATGGCTTCGGGGTGGACTCGTCCGTTGGGAGAACTGCCTGCACTGAATGCTGTGAAGCGCCCCTGGCCCTCGTGATTCAGGATGGATTCAGCGAGGATGCTTCGGGCTGAATTGCCCGTGCAAAGAAAAAGGACCTGGTATGGGCTTGCCTTCACGTCGTTTTGTGGGAGGTCAACGGCAAACTTTAATCAGCAGTGCGCTTTGAGCGCTCCTGTTGTTTTGGTTCGGAGCTAATTGGAGTGCACAGCTCGGGCTGGCCGTTACAGCAATCCTCTACCAGATAGGCAATCAGGGAGCGAATCCCCTTCGGATCAACACTATAGATGATCGATCGGCCGTCGCGTTCTGACTTCAACAGGCCGGCCCGAGTCAGGATCGCAACGTGCGTCGACAGAGTGTTATGGCGTACGCCAAGATCATCGGCAATTTTTCCTGCGGCAAGCCCTTTCGGACTGCGCTTCACTAAAAGTCGGAAGATCTGAAGTCGGGACGGTTGCGCGAGGGCAGAAAGGGTGTCCACAGCAGTTGATATGTCCATATGTCGAGTATTATAGAAATAAAGTCCGCAAGCAATATAAAATTCTTAACCTTTCAGATCTCACATTAGATTTGGTTCTTTGTGTTTCGAACGCTGGCACAAGGCGGGGCCGGCTATCGACGATGGAGACTTGTTGTTAGGTCTTGCTCAGTCTGACTGGCAGCCAAGAGGCTTGATGAAGGGCAAAAATCGGTTTGGATTAGCCGTTTGGGAGCCTGTCGAGGCGGTACATCATAGTTTATTTTTTAATTACAGTACCTTTACAGTCCGCTTGAAAAATGACTGTTTTTATCAACCAGAAGGCATCCACCCACTGTTACCTGACCGACGTAAAATATACTCATCTGAGCCAATCGAAGCCTTATTTTGAAGCCAACAGGTAAAGCGAATAATTCAATGAAGCATTTAAAAATGGCGCTTGATTCCGGTGACCGACCGGGCGCTAGCGTAAAAGTAGCCATAAGTACTGAACATTCGCTCGAAATACTCGGTGATGATGCAGAGGCTAGATCCGACGCAAGAGAAGGAAACGATATCGCTGATCTTTCAGAGTCGAATTTATATCTCAATCGCGAGTTAACTTGGTTGGAGTTCAACAAGAGGGTGCTGAATGAAGCGAAAGACTCCCGGACGCCTCTTCTTGAGCGGCTAAAGTTTCTTGCAATCGTGGGGTCGAATCTCGATGAGTTTTTCATGAAACGCATTGGCGGACTCAAGCAACAAGTGGGCGCTGGGGTGGAGACGCTGACTGTCGACGGACGCTCGCCACAGC
>RGTL01000421.1 GCA_010025385.1 Gammaproteobacteria bacterium
GCGGGACGCTGCCACGCGAGCGTTTATCTTGCGACCGAGGGCCTTTCGGTCACGGCCGTGGATTGCAGCGCCGTGGGCCTTGATCTTGGTCAGGCGCTCGCCACCCAGGAGGGTGTTCAAATAAAAACGAGGGTTGCAGACCTTGAAACCGACCCTCTGCCAGTCGGCCCATGGTCATTGATCTCGTGCTTTCGATATCTCAATCGTGAGTTGTTCGAGCCTATGAAAGCGGGTCTTGAGCCGGCGGGGTTACTTTTTTTCAGTACCTTCAATCGCCATCATTTGGAAAACGCACCACGCTTTAACCCGTCTTACGTGCTGGCGCCGGGCGAGCTAGAAGAAACCTTCGGCTCGCTTGAAATTCTGGAGCTGTCGGATGGCCATGATCCGTCAGAGCACGTCTCGTGGGTGGTGGCTCGACGTTAGATCCAGTGAAACCTGCGGCGCGGTCTATCCCGACGTGTTCTTCTCAACCCAGCGCTCACCGGATTTAAGCGTTTCTTTTTTCCAGAATGGTGCGGTCGATTTAAGCGTTTCCATCATGGCTCGACAGGCATCAAACGCGGCCTTTCGATGCGCAGAAAACGCAGCGACAAGAACGATATCATCGCCCGGCAAGATCTCCCCCACGCGATGAATCACGAGGGCATCTTCCAGTTCATGCGTGGCGATGGCATCGCGGGTCATCGTTTCGAGCTGCTGCTCAGTCATGCCCGGATAGTGCTCAAGTACCATCGCGGTGACATCATCTCCCTCGTTGAAGTCACGCATGGTCCCCACGAAGACGGCACTTGCACCGGCTTTCCCGAGAGCAAGCTGGGTCCGACTAAATTCGGATACCTCAGCCCACGGGTCAAAGGCACGGTCACGGATTTCAACCCGCATGGGTATTATCCGCCGGTCACCGGAGGGAAAAACGCTACCTCATCTCCGTCTTGGACGGCGCGGTCGAGGTCGGCATAGGCTTTATTGATCGCTACCAGCATCTCTTCATCCGGTGCGCTGTCGCTTACGGCATGCCATACGTCACGCGCAGACCCAATGCCGTTGCCATCGATGGACAGACTGGTGTGGCCAACGCGCTCGCGCAGGCTGGCGAAAAAACGAATTTGGATGGCCATCGACTCTCTTTTTGTGCAACAGATATTGGTCTATTCTCAACTCTATAATAGGTCGGGAGTTACTCCTTCACAAGCAATAGGCAACGTTATGAGCCAAAGCCCACGCGAGTTGATCCCGGTCCCGATTGCCGTCATGACTGTGTCTGATTCCCGAACCGAGGCGGACGACA
>RGTL01000422.1 GCA_010025385.1 Gammaproteobacteria bacterium
GGCACCGTCGGTTCCCAAACGCACGTCCACGCCCGCCTCAAGGTAAGGGGGCAAGGAGAGGGTGCCGCCGCAGGCGAGTTTCATGTTCGACGACGGGCAGTGAACGGCGGTCGAACCCGCCTCTGCCATCATACGGATTTCGCGCTTCTTCACCCATGAGGCGTGCGCGAGAACGGTGCCCTCGTTGAGGACACCGAGGTGGTGGAGGTGTTCCACAGGATAGCGGCCTGTCCGGGCATGGCAGTCTGCGATTTCCTTCCGTGTCTCGCTGACGTGAATGTGGATGCGAGCCTTGTGCCGTTCAGCCACGTCCACGGCTTTTTGCAAGGTTTCGTCCGAACAGAGGTACACGGAGTGTGCCGCAATGGCGTATTGCACGCGGTCGTCCGCATCGTTGGTCGCCAGCAGGCGCTCAAGGTCGCGTAGGGCTTCTTCCGCATCGTTGTGCGACGGCAGCGCACGATCGGAAATGGGTCCACCGACCAAACCGCGCATGCCGGCGTCGTTGAGCACGCTCCCCGTCACTTCCGGATAGAAGTACATGTCCGCCGCAAAGGTGCAACCCGTGCGAAGCAATTCCGCAGCAGCGGCACGGGTTCCGGTTTCGACGTACGTCGGGTCGAGGCGTGCTTCCGTTGGGAAAATGGCCTCCTCGAGCCAGCGGTGCAGCGGGTATCCGTCCGAGAAATCCCGAGCGTTCAGTTGCATGGCCAGGCTTTAGGGATATCTATAGCCGCTCAGTGGCTTTCGATGCTACCTTACCTGGTAACGATATGCGCTTTGGTGATTATTGCCAGCCGCGTCAAAGGGGAGAATTCGGCCCCCGGTTCGTTGGGTATCACATTTAAAGAGTCGAAATGAGGGTTTCGAGATGAATATAAATAAAATTATTTGCCGATTTGTTGGATTATGTTTGACGGCATTAATAGCGCTTCCAGCCGTGGCAGATAAAACCAAGGTTGGTTTTGTCTACGTCGGTCCTGTTGCAGACGCGGGATGGACTTACGAGCATGACCAAGGGCGCTTGGCAGTTGAAAAGAAGTATGGTGATAAGGTCGAGACAGTCTTCGTGGAGAGTGTCTCTGAAGGTCCAGACGCCGAGCGTGTCATTGCGCAAATGGCGGCCGATGGCGCAAATGTGGTTTTTACCACCTCGTTTGGATACATGAATCCGACCCTGAAGGTCGCAAAACAGTTCCCGAACGTGAAGTTTGAGCATGCAACCGGTTATAAGCGTGCGGACAACGTGGCGACCTATTCGTCGCGTTTCTATGAGGGCCGTCATGTCTT
>RGTL01000423.1 GCA_010025385.1 Gammaproteobacteria bacterium
CATACGCAACAACCGAAAGTAATAATCCAGGATAACGGTCTCTGGACTCCCCGAAAATAACTTCACCGCCTAGAGGACAAACTATGGCTGACTACTGGATGGAATGGGCAAGCCTCCTCCTGCGCTGGCTTCACGTGATCACGGCGATCGCGTGGATAGGTAGTTCGTTTTATTTTGTTTGGCTTGACCTCTCACTTCGCAAAGCCGAACGCTTGCCCGAGGGCGTGCACGGCGAGTCCTGGAGCGTCCACGGGGGAGGATTCTATCATGTTCAAAAATATCTCGTGGCTCCAGAAACGATGCCGAAAGAGCTCCATTGGTTCAAGTACGAGAGCTATTTCACGTGGGTCAGTGGTTTCTCACTGTTGGTCGTCACCTACTACTGGGGGGCACAGGCGTTCCTGATCGACTCATCGGTGGCTGATCTGTCAGTTTTACAGGCAGTCGGCCTGTCACTGGGATCACTAGCCTTGGGTTGGGTCATCTACGACGGGGTATGTAAAACACCGGCCGGGAAAGATCTGCGACTACTCGGAATCCTCGTTTATGCGGTAGTCGTATTAGCTGCCTATGGCTATAGCGAGGTCTTCAGCTCACGCGCGGCTCTACTGCACGTTGGGGCCATGGTCGCTACCTGGATGACCGGTAACGTGTTCTTCATCATTATTCCCAACCAGAAAAAAGTGGTCGCCTCGCTTAAGCAGGGTGAAATCCCAGATCCTGCTCTAGGACAGCAGGCTAAGCAGCGCTCTACACACAACAACTACCTGACACTTCCTGTGCTTTTTATGATGCTTTCAAATCACTACCCCATGACCTTTGTGGGAGACGATTTGTGGATTTTAGTCGCCCTGGTGGTCCTGATCGGCGCGATCATACGCGACTATTTCAATGCCGGGCACGCCGGCGCGACCGGGCTCCGCGTCAGATGGCAATGGCCCGTCGCCTCGGCACTGATCGTGACACTAGCGGTCTGGGCCAAGCCAACGACTGTCGCTTTAGATGCCAGTCAAATGATCAAGGACAGCGACGTTGAGATTATCGTGTCCACACACTGCACGGTTTGTCATGCTGCGCGACCTACCATGCCAGGTTTCTCAATACCACCAAAAGGTGTTGTCCTCGAGACCCTCGCTGATGTCCAAAAATACAAGCAACAGGTGTATGCGCAGTCGATTGCATCTCAGGCAATGCCGCTCGGTAATATGACACAAATGACGCCTGGGGAGCGTGCGATTCTAGGCCGCTGGCTGGAGACGCATTAACATGTTCGAGTGCGAGCTTAGGACG
>RGTL01000424.1 GCA_010025385.1 Gammaproteobacteria bacterium
AGATAGGTAAACGGTTTATAGCCCTTATCCAGACCATACAGGGTGCCGGCGATAGCCGCGAGAGCGCCAGTAATAACCCAGGTAATCATGACGACCCGCGCCGGGTTGATCCCTGATAGAAGAGCAAGTTCCTCGTTATCCGAGTAGGCCCGCATCGATTTGCCGGTACGCGTTCGATTCAGGAACCAAAAGAGCAGCGCGACGATAACCACAGCGGTGATTACGGTGACGCCTTGAGTCGTTTTGATCGCCAGACCCTGATCGAGACCGGTCATCTCCTTGAAAGCGCGCGCTTTAAGGATAAACCGCTCTCCGTCGGCGAAGTTTCGATCCGCAGGCCCGATAATGAAGCGAATGATTCCGCTCAATACGAACAAAATCCCCACCGAGACAATCAGATAGGTCACGGGAGCTGCCTTTTGTCGTCGGTAATACCGATAGACCAGGCGATCAAAAAGCAGACAAACTCCGACGGTAACAAGGATGCTCACGGGAAGCGCGAGCAGCGCCGTAGGGAGCGGACCAAGGCCTATCCCGGACGCCTGCAGCACCCAGGTGATCAAAATAGCGATCATCGCTCCGAACGACATGGTTTCGCCGTGGGCGAAATTCGAAAAGCGCAGAACGGCGTACACCATGGTGACGCCTAGCGCCCCCAGTGCCAGTTGGCTGCCGTAGGCCAGCGCGGGCACCAGAACGAAATTGCCAAGCAGAGCAAGGGCGTTGAGGATATCGCTCATGGCTTAGCCGCCCAAAAAGGCTTTTCTAACTTCAGGGTCGGCAAGCAACGCCTGACCTGAGTCGGTGTAACGATTCTCGCCCTGAACGAGGACGTAGCCCCGGTCGGCAATTTCAAGGGCCTGGCGAGCATTCTGCTCCACCATCATCACCGCAATTCCTGTTTTGGCGACCTCAAGAATGCGATCAAAAAGCTCATCCATCACGATCGGTGACACGCCAGCGGTTGGCTCATCGAGCATCAGCACGCGCGGCTCGGTCATGAGCGCCCTCCCCACCGCTACCTGCTGGCGCTGACCACCAGACAGTTCGCCTGCGGGTTGCAGCCGTTTTTCTTTTAAAATCGGAAACAGACTATAAACCTGCTCCATCGTCCGGGCGAAATCATCCTTTCGAGTAAAGGCGCCCATCTCAAGATTTTCTTCCACCGTCATCGACGTAAAGACATTTGCGTTCTGCGGGACAAAGCCCATGCCCAGCGCCACCCGCTCCTGAGGCGCGAGCGCCGTGATGTCGTCTCCACTGAAAAAAACGCGCCCTTGCCGAAGGGTC
>RGTL01000425.1 GCA_010025385.1 Gammaproteobacteria bacterium
TTGACATATTAAGATCCTGTCAGTGCTGATATTTCGTCTGCTGTCAATCCTAGTGCTTCAAGTTTACTGACTGCACTTGCTTTGTTGGCTGTTTTATTATCTTCTGCTGTTTGCATTTCTGTTTGTTTAGCAACTACTTGATCCCAAGTAATGCCAAAGTCAGCAGGATTATCGCTTTCTATTGACACACCATTGTCATCTACGCCTGTTATTTTTCTAAACATAGCGTTAAACTCTGTTTCATCGGTAGGTACGCCTCGCATTAACCAACCCGAGTCTCCCATAAGTTCGCCTATCGCTTGTGCTATATGTATATCCATTAGTGTACCCTCATCCAACCTTGTTCGTTATATCCATTAAAATCATCTTGAATACCTGCGGCGGCTGTTGTTGCATTAAGTTGTAGGTAAATTGTACTAGCCGCACCAACTGTTACTTTCCAAACTGGTGTGCTCATAACGTTAAATGCCATTGCTTGGTTTTGTACCTCAAACATCATTCTGTCTGTGCCTGCGATAGCACTACCTGTTGTGTTGTTGAACAATCTACATTTGATAAATCCAGTTGTTGACCATAGATAAGTTCTTAACACACTGTACAACATATAGTCACCTGCTTCAGGCAAGTTCCAATAGAATCTAGCAATATCTGCGTTTGCAAATCCACTGGTAAATCCTGTTACAAGACTTCCGCTGGTTCTAAAACTATTGAGCCTATCTGTTACATTAATTGTACCAACCATTGCACTGTGAGCCACACACTGATAGTATAACGTATCAGGCGCATCAAGTGGAACTGTAAAGAACATATAACCTTGTTCTACGCCTTGGTTAGTTGTGCCTTCGTTATAGATATTTCCTGTGCCTGTACCTGCGACTGTTTTAATTACAAATGGGTGACCGCTTGCATTTAGATTAAATGCATATGTCTCTCCGCGGAACAATGTTAGTGTTGGATTATCACCTAGTCCACTAAATGTGTACGCACTAACGCCGTTTGCAGTAATAGGTCCGTAATGTTTACCATGTGGTTGTGTAGGACCAATTGGTGTTATAGTACCGTATCTGTCTTCATTGTACATGCTACCATATTGATTAGCACCTTTAACTAATATGTCACCGTTGACTTGTAGTTCGTATGTTGACTGTGTCGCGACACTTTGACCAATAGTTAATGTATTTGCAGTTGTATCTAAAAATGCACTGTTTGTATTAAATCTGCTTTTGAATACAATGTTATCATTGGTGTGTGCTTTAATTTCTTCTGTTTGAATTGCATCTTGTTGTGCA
>RGTL01000426.1 GCA_010025385.1 Gammaproteobacteria bacterium
ATAAAGCAGGTGAGAATCCTGCTCGCCGAAAGCCTAAGGTTTCCTGGGGAAGGTAAATCCGCCCAGGGTTAGCCGGTTCCTTAGTCGAGGCCGAAAGGCGTAGACGATGGATAGCAGGTCAACATTCCTGCGCCACATGCTGGACCGATGGAGGGACGGCGTCTGAAAGGTGAGGGGACGGATAGAAATGTCCCTCGCCTGTGTGGAGGGTAGCTGTAGGCAAATCCGCAGCGACATCCTGAAGCACGGGACAAAGACGTTTATGTTTCGATAGTCATCTGAAGGGCGTCCAAGAAAAGCTTCTAGGGTTGAAGGCATGTGACCGTACTAAAACTGACACAGGTAGGCGGGACGAGTAGTCCTAGGCGCTCGGGAGAACACTGGTTAAGGAACTCTGCAAAATGGCCCCGTAAGTTCGCGATAAGGGGTGCCTCCTTTGGTTCACGCTGAGGGAGGTCACAGTAAATCGGCATCAGCGACTGTTTATCAAAAACACAGGACTCTGCTAACTCGTAAGAGGATGTATAGAGTCTGACGCCTGCCCGGTGCTGGTAGGTTAAGGAAGAAGGTTAGCCGCAAGGTGAAGCCTGCGACCGAAGCCCCAGTAAACGGCGGCCGTAACTATGACGGTCCTAAGGTAGCGAAGTTCCTTGTCGGGTAAGTTCCGACCTGCATGAAAGGCGTAACGACTGATGCACTGTCTCAACCAGTGACCCGGTGAAATTGTAGCCGTGGTGAAGATGCCACGTACCCGCAGTATGACGGAAAGACCCCGTGAACCTTTACTGTAGGCTGATATTGGTCTCGGACGTGTTCTGTGTAGGATAGGTGGGAGGCTTTGAAGCGGCGACGCTAGTTGTCGTGGAGCCAACGTTGAAATACCACCCTGGATTCGTTTGAGTTCTAACGCTGATTCCCGTGAATCCGGGCAGCGGACAGTGTCAGTTGGGCAGTTTGACTGGGGCGGTCTCCTCCCAAAGAGTAACGGAGGAGTTCAAAGGTACCCTCAGCCTGGTTGGCAATCAGGCATCGAGCGCAAAGGTAGAAGGGTGCTTGACTGCGAGACTCATAAGTCGAGCAGATACGAAAGTAGGACTTAGTGATCCGGTGGTTCTGTATGGAAGGGCCATCGCTCATCAGATAAAAGGTACTCCGGGGATAACAGGCTTATCGCTTCCGAGCGTCCATAGCGGCGAAGCGGTTTGGCACCTCGATGTCGGCTCATCACATCCTGGGGGTGGAGAAGCTCCCAAGGGTTTGGCTGTTCGCCAAT
>RGTL01000427.1 GCA_010025385.1 Gammaproteobacteria bacterium
GGTGATCAGGTACTGATGCTGCATGGAGACAAGCGGGACGTTCACACCGGCGAGCTGACCCACAGCCCGAGACCACTGACCTGCGCAGTTCACTAGAATATCGCAGTCGATTGATCCGCGAGGCGTGTCCACACCCTGCACTCGACCGCGGGCCACCCGAATGCCAGTGACCTCAAGATTTTCAATGATGCGCACTCCGTTCATGGTTGCGCCTTTGGCAAGCGCGCGCCCGATATCAGACGGATTGGCTTGACCATCCGAAGGCAAAAACGCCGCCCCCAAAACGTCCGAGACATCCATCAACGGCCAAAGGTCCTGGGCCTCCTTCGGCGTCAACAGGTGCATTTCAAGCCCGAAACTGCGAGCGGTGGTGGCCTGCCTTCTGATTTCGGTGAGACGGGCGGGGTTGCAAGCCAATCGCAGGCCGCCATTCATCTTCCATCCGGTGGCAATTCCAGTTTCTGCCTCAAGCCTGTTATAGAGCGATATGGAGTTGCCCAGTAGCTGCGTGATGCCGGCCTGACTTCGCAGTTGGCCGACCAGGCCGGCAGCGTGCCAGGTGCTGCCGCTGGTGAGCTGATGTCGTTCGAGCAGAACCACATCTTTGTATCCCAGTTTGGCGAGATGATACGCGGTTGAGGCACCAACAATGCCGCCTCCGATCACGATCACTTCGGCTTGTTGGGGCAACGTTTCCATAGAAAATTTTCAGGCTGAGACTTTAAAAAAGTAATGATCGGCCGATTCAAGCCAGTTCGACGAACGCTGACCACTGTTGATCGAATCGCGACAGATTCTCCGTGGTGTAGGCCACAAAATCGAAGTCAATAGAGGAATGAATCTCTGAAACCATGCTCCACATGCTTTCCCTTAATGCGGAAGCACACTTCATGGCTTGAAGAGAGCGATCCACATGAGCTGGTGCGTTGCCGTCGAAGTAAGCCTCGGCAAGCCAGGCTTGCTGCTCAGTAGAGAGTTCATTGTTTGCGGCTAGATTAGCGAGATCAAAGAGCGGGCTGTTGTAGCCCGCGTAGTCCCAATCAATGAGCCAGAGCCGATGTCCGTCATCAATGAAGTTGGCCGCCAACAAATCGTTATGACCAAATACCAGGTCGACCGGGCCCACCGCCCGCTCGAGTCGGGCGCTTTTTTCCAACAGCCCGGGCAATTGGGGAATCATTCGGCTGTTGTCTTTTTCCAGCGTCGCCGCGTAATCGCGAATCACATGAAACACCCAGAAAATGAGGGCCGGCCCACGGA
>RGTL01000428.1 GCA_010025385.1 Gammaproteobacteria bacterium
GAGACCCTAGAGCGTAATCGTCCGCTATTGCAGGCGGGCGAAGACTACTGGGTCATGCAGCGGGTCACACGCGGTCTAAATGTTGTCGGTGGAGAGTTGTGGCAGAGCAGCGGATCTACCGTGATTGTCGAGTGTACGCCGCTGCCGTTTAAGGCACGGGCTCCACTGATTCGCGATGGACTGGATATCTTTATTCCGTCCTTGAGGCGCACACCACCACAGAGTCTCGATCCGAATATCAAAAGCCACAATTATTTGAATCTGGTGATGGCAGATCTTGAGGTGAGGGCGCGATCGAGCCATTCCTGGGCGGTGCTTCTCGACACCCGTGGATTCCTCTCCGAGGGTATCGGCAGTAATGTGTTTATCGTTGAGAATGGGGCTCTCCTTACCCCGCGTTCTGATTACGTACTCCCAGGCATCAGCCGAGATGTTGTGATCACGCTGGCGAAAAACCAGGGCGTGCAGGTTACGGAAGCCGATATCTCGCTCGAGCAGGCTAAGCAGGCCGACGAGGCGTTTATCACTTCGACGAGTTTTTGCATCTGCCCGGTCCGCAGCTTCGATGGAAGAAAGCTCATGAGGGATGGCACCCCGGGTCCAATCACGCACGCGTTATCCGATGCTTTTTCTTCCGAGGTGGGCATGGATTTCAGAGCCCAGTATCTGAATGCCTGAGGTATGCCAATCCCGATATCAACCCTATGCTTTGACAGAGTTCAAGCTAAAAACGACAATAAGCCCCGTTTTGAGGGCGAGAGTTCCTTTTAACCACAGTCCCATGCTCAAGAGGTGACATATGCAGAACACGCTCGTTCATGAAATTTGGCCGGCAAGCCGATCTTCACGTATGGCTCAGGCCTTTATGATCGTCGCCGGCACCGCTCTGTTGGCGCTATCCGCGAAGGTTCAGGTTCCGTTCTGGCCTGTTCCAATGACCATGCAGACTTTCGTTGTGCTCCTTATTGGGATTACCTATGGCCCAAGACTCGGGTTGGCAACGGGTCTGCTCTATCTTCTTGAGGGCGCGCTAGGCCTGCCGGTGTTCGCCAAGGGAGCGGGTCTTGCGTACCTGATGGGGCCGACAGGAGGTTATCTTTTCGGATTTGTAGTCGCAATGGCCGTGATGGGACTGCTGGCTGATCGCGGATGGGATAAAACCCGGTCGGGCGTACTCGTCGCGATGGTGATCGGTGAGGTTTTGATATTCCTCCCCGGCGTAGTTTGGCTCGCTGCTGTCGTCGGTAGCGAGAAAGCCAT
>RGTL01000429.1 GCA_010025385.1 Gammaproteobacteria bacterium
TCCACTGCTAGAACTCCGGTTAGTTATCGTTTAATAATCAAAGGATGCACCGAAACCGCTGAGCGAACCAATTCAGAATCATGTTTGGGGCGATTCAGGGTCTATTTTGATCGTTCAGAGTCGAGTTGCGCTAACTTGTCTGGCGTGTACCTAGCACCCTGAAAGCTGCACGCATCAAGCAAGCTCTCTAATCGGCCCACCTGTTCATCTGAAAGCGGGGTCGTGGCCCCCTGATCATCCCGCCAGTGCGAAAGCTCTGAGGTACCAGGGATCGCTCCCACGTGATCGCCCCGTGACCACAACCAGTTGAGGCAAACTTGCGCGAGGGTCATCCCCCAGTCGAGGCCGAGCATTTCGATTTGCTCGAGGACTGTCAGATTGTGCGCGAACGTGCCCCCCTGAAAACGAGGCATCCCGTGCCGGATATCGCGCTCCGACAGTCTCGTCATGTCACGGACTCCACCCGCTAAGAAGCCACGACCGACAGGACTATATGCGACCAAAGCGATCGAGTTGTCTTCGCAGTATCCGAGCACACCATCTTCCACCCGCCGCGACCAAAGCGAGTACTCCGACTGTACTGGCGCGCTCGAGTGTCGGTCGACTCACCTCAGAGAGCCCAGCGTACCGGACCTTACCGTCAGATATAAGACGATCAATAGCCCCGACAGATTCTTCCACCGGCACTCTGTGATCGACTCGGTGCAGATAAAAAAGATCGAGAACTTCCGTACCCAGCCGGGACAAGCTCTCCTCACAGCTCATGATGATCCTGTCGGGGTCACCGTCAATCTCACGGGACCCGTCAGGGTTTTTATACATCCCGGCCTTCGAGGCGAGAAACACATTCGACCGTGACGTTTTTAAGACCGAACCGACCAACATCTCGTTCTTCCCGCCGCTGTAAGTCGCGGCCGTATCAAGCATCACGGTGCCCTCATCCGCGATCCGCTGCAGGAGCACCCTCGCCTTGTCCAGAGCAACAGGATGGTAAGCTTGGGTCAGACCCATACAACCGTAACCAAGCCGGGGAATGCGATCTGATCCGATAGTTATGAAGTTCATGGCGTTCTCGTTAGTTTAACTTAGACCCGCTATTAAATAGGATCGACTTGGCGACAACCGGAACCAGGCCAGTCTGGTTAATGACCTCACCGATATCAACAAAGTCAAAGTCGACCTGATCAAGTCCGTCCAAGCAAATCACGGGTTTCTGATAGCCCAACTCCTCGACGAAGTGAATACCGATCAGTCCCGCGA
>RGTL01000430.1 GCA_010025385.1 Gammaproteobacteria bacterium
GACCAAGAACAGTTGCCGTGGGTATGGATATCGTGGCTCACACCGCCGTTTGATATTTGAAACCAAATACCTTGAATCCCTATCTGTAGGTCGACTTGTTCGGCGGGCCAAACCCCCTCGTTGGCAACCCTGGCCGTATCTCTGAGAGACGCCACCGTGAACTTAAGAAAATCGTTCCACTCCGGCAGCTTGATCCGATTAATGAGGTCGTCGTGACTCGCATAGAAGCTCGGTAGCTCACCCGTTCGATTCTCGCCGTCTGTGGCCCGCATGGTTTTGAATATCCGATCAAAGAGCGGGTTGATTTTTTCAGCGTGTTCAAACATATGAACACCGATGGATGTCTTCCACGGCTCGAGATGCTCAGACAATCGGAAGCGCTCCCAAGTCTGGGATTTTTATTTCCCGTCCGAGACGGCGCTCTACGTTGAGAACATCATCACGGGTATCCAGATCGATACAGTAGCGATCATTATCAGTCTCCCACGCAAGACACTGTTCTGGATGTTCCATCCACCATTTACGGCACAGCGGCTGATCGTTCGAGGTCTCGCCCGATGCCAATAGCTCACAGTCAAAAATAACCGGGTTACCCAGACGCTCACCAACCGAGGGGCGCACAAGACTCACTCCGTCTGGGCGCTTCTTATAGGCGCCGATAAGATCAGTGTAGTCCTGCGTCCCGAGAAGCGGCATGTCCGACGGAACCACCACAACCGCATCTAATTTTCCAGTCAAGGCGGTGAGACCTAAGCTCAGTGACGCACCCTGGGTCGAGTCTTCCAGTTCCTCGTTTCTGGCAATAGTGATCGGGAACCCGGCTATCTCAGCCTCGACCCGCTCTCTGTGGTGGCCGGTGACGACCACCAGCTCATCGACACCTGCCCCTGAAAGTGCGATCAGTTGCCGCTTGATCAGTGGGACACCCGCGATCTCTATCAGGCTTTTAGGGATGGATCCCATTCGTCGACCTTCGCCCGCGGCCAGAACGACTGCACCAACTACGAGTCGGCTATACAGGCCACCGCCACCTTTGAGAATACAACCCACTACGCAACCTCGACTTTCGAGAACCTTGCTTGCCCCATATCGACCCGTCTTTTGGTCGAAACGAGTTGGCCAAGCAAAGAGATTACGATCTCTTCGCTAGTCTCGGCACCGATATGAAGACCAGCGGGCGAGACCAGCCGCTTCAGATCGGACGGAGCTACGTCGTCTTTCGCGAGCTGAGTCAGTATCTTGTCAGCCTTACGCTGGCT
>RGTL01000044.1 GCA_010025385.1 Gammaproteobacteria bacterium
GGGTCACTGGGGGCATAAGGGGCCGGCCGAACTCGCGACGAAGCGCGTGGACACCTATCGTTTCTGTCAGTGGTATGCCGATGCAAATGATATTTCGTTTCAGATGCCAAAGGCCCATCCTTTCAACCCCCTGCCCTATCTTCGGCTGTCGATTGCCTCAGGCGCCAAACGAGAGTCGATCGCCCAGATCTTTGATTTTTTATGGACCACAGGCCTGGATCCACAGTCGGAAGAAACCATCGGTCTTTTGGGAGGAGCGTTAGGCATAACCGACATACGCCAGGCGCTCGGCGCCCAACCCGTTAAGGACATCCTGCGCCGGAACACAGATCAGGCGATCGAAGACGGCGTGTACGGCGTTCCAACCACGGTAATCGACGGGTATCGTTTCTGGGGCGTTGACCAGATGGATATGCTGCGATCCTATCTTCAGGATTCCAGGGTGTTCGATACTGAGATTATGAGTCAGCTATCGGATTTACCGTCCGGCGTCTCACGCCAAAACTAATCCGTGAAAGTGCGCGGGTGTTGCCCGACGCTAGGGTGCGATCAGGCTTTGGAATTTCTCAAGACTGATGTTTGACCCGCAGGCAATGACACCGACTTGTTTTCCTTCCAACCTATCCTTTAGCGGACCCATCGCCGCCGCCGTGGTAATCGCGCAGGCAGGCTCCGCGACGACCTTCAGCGCGTCGAACAGAATCCTCATCACCTTTTGCATCTCGTCATCACGAACGCGTACGATTTCGCTCACGTTGGCGCGTGTGATCGCAAGACTGTTCGGAAGCGTCATCGGCGCGCCCAAAGAATCCGCAATCGTCGTCACCTGATCCAATGTCACGGTGCGGCCCGATTCAAAACTGCGCCACATACTGTCTGCACCGAAAGGCTCAATGCCGATGACCTCGCATTGCGGACGGGCCAATTTGATTGCCGTAGACATCCCGGATATGAATCCACCACCACCGACAGGAACCAGGACCACATCAAGCTCTGGCCGACTTTCGATAAACTCAAGGCCGCAGGTTGCGGCCCCCAGTGTCATGAAGGGGCTTTCAAAAGGATGCAGCATCGTTCGCCCCTCTTCTCGCACCAACCGCTCCATCGTGTCGAACGATTCAGCCACGTGGTCCGTGAGAATCACATCCGCGCCCAGAGCGCGGCAGCCCGCGATCCGACTGGGGTCGGCGGTTTTTGGCATCACTACTTTTGCAGAGAGATTTGCTATTTTTGCGCCCCAGGAAAGCGCCAGGGCGTGATTACCGGCCGAGACTCCCGTAATGCCCGCATCCCGTTGTGCTGGGCTAAGCGAATCAATAGCAAGCAAAACACCGCGCGCCTTGAAAGATCCCGCCTGCTGGAGCAACTCCAGCTTCATATGCACACCCGAGCGCTCCGGCAGATAGGGTGTAATCCGATCAGAATTCAAGCTGACCGTGGGCGTGAGAACGATTCGGCCCTGAAGGGCCTTTCGAGCAGCATTGATTTGCTGGAGTGTAGGAGCCGGGTTCATCAGATACACAATTTACGGCAGCGATTCGGGCGCCAGTTTAATGGCGCCAAAAGAGAGGATTTGGATAGTGGCGCGCCCGGAGAGATTCGAACTCCCGACCTCATGGTTCGTAGCCATGCACTCTATCCAACTGAGCTACGGGCGCATCATCAAAAAGAGCCGCGATTCTATCATGCACGCGGGCGGCTTCTACTCAATCGAAGATGGCGGAGAGGGAGGGATTCGAACCCTCGATGGAGCTATTAACCCCATACTCCCTTAGCAGGGGAGCGCCTTCAGCCTCTCGGCCACCTCTCCTCGAACGGATTAAGATTTTCGCTCTTGGTTTATTCTTCTTCCGGCCTGACAGGCTCGGTGGATGTTTTCTCTGACCGGTTAATAATTTCTTCCCGGTGTACCGCCACATCCCGTGGCGCTTTGACGCCGATTCTTACCTGGCCGCCCCGGACCCCGAGTACGGTGACTTCAATGTTATCGCCGATACTCAGCGTTTCACCTACGCGCCTGGTTAAAATCAGCACAACCTTATTACTCCGGTACGTCCTTGTACGGCCGCCCTTTCCGACAGCGGTTTATTCAATACCCCTTTGATTCCGTTTGATTCTACACCAGCATAAAACGGAATTTTCTAATCGTCTTTGGCGCCTTCGAGCCTTTCCTCAGTAGCCTTTTCTTGAAGATCAAAGGCTTTATGCAGTGCTCTGACGGCGAGCTCGAGATACTTGTCGTTGACACCGATCGAGATCTTGATCTCCGATGTAGAAATCAATTCGATATTTATGCCTTCTGCCGCCAAGGTGGAGAACATTTTGGCCGCAACCCCGGAATGAGACCGCATGCCTACGCCCACAATGGCGATCTTCGCCAGCGTATCGTCACCAACGACCTCGCGCGCGTTTAATTGGCCTGCAATCTCGACCAACAATTTTTTAGCTTGAGGGTATTCCCCCCGATTAACCGTAAAGGTCAGGTCTGTCGTACCGTCTTGGGCCACGTTCTGAATGATCATGTCGATATTGAGATGAGCGTCAGACAACGGTCCAAAAATCTGAGAGGCCACACCCGGCTGGTCAGGAACCCCGCGAATGGTTAGCTTGGCCTCATCACGGTTATAGGCAATGCCTGAAATTAAGGGTTGTTCCATATCGCTTACCTCATGAGTAATCAACGTCCCCGGTCCGTCCTCAAACGACGACAATACCCGTAGAGGGACCCGGTATTTACCGGCAAATTCGACGGAGCGAGTCTGAAGTACTTTAGCGCCCTGACTCGCCAGTTCCAGCATTTCTTCCACGGTAATCCGATCCAGCCGGCGCGCCTCTGGAACAATCCTCGGATCGGTGGTGTAGACCCCGTCGACATCCGTAAAAATTCTGCATTCTTCAGCCTGTAGCGCCGCAGCCATCGCCACGGCAGTCGTGTCGGAGCCGCCACGACCCAGCGTCGTAATGTTGCCGTCCTTGTCTACTCCCTGAAAGCCCGCCACGACCACCACCCGGCCCTGCTCCAGATCTTTTCTCACCCTGGCGGCATCGATATCAAGAATTCGAGCCTTGCTGTGGACGCTATCGGTCAGAATCTGCACCTGGCCCCCGGTATAGGAGCGCGCCTCGATACCCCGTTTCTGAAGCGCCATGGCCAGTAGGGCAATGGTGACCTGTTCGCCGGTGGAAACCAGCACATCCATCTCGCGGGAACTTGCCTGCGGATCGATCTCATTGGCCAGCGCAATCAGTCTATTTGTCTCTCCGGACATCGCTGAAAGGACGACCACCAGACGTTCGCCTTTTTGATGACTGGCCGCAACCCGCTCAGCAACCGCGTTGATCCTTTCGACCGACCCGACCGACGTGCCACCGTATTTTTCGACTACTAAAACCATGAGATCACTAAAACGTGCAGGGGCCGCGCATTAGACCCTGTTTACTAGCAGGAGTAAACCCCGCGGCACAGGCCCAATTAACGTGAGGCAATCCAGCTTTGCGTCTGCGAAAGTGCATCGTCGAGAGCGGCAACATCAGGCCCGCCTCCCTGGGCCGAATCGGCACGACCGCCGCCTTTACCGCCCACTCGCTTGGCCAGCTCACCGACCAGTTCGCCGGCGTTGAAACGGTCCACGAGATCTTTGCTGACACTAACGAGAATAGAAGCCTTATCTTCCTTTGCACCGCCAAGCACAACGATCCCTGATCCAAGACGATCGCGAAGCCGATCAAGCATCGCTCTTAAGCCTTTAATGTCGACATCATCGAAGCGCTTGACCAGAACCTTTACGCCATTAACCTCGCTGGCCTCATGCTCTGGATTTGACCCAGAACCGCCTGCAGCGAGCTGACCCTGTAGTTGCTCAATCTTTCGCTCAAGCTCGCGTACCTTACCGGAGAGGGCCACCGCACGCTCCTCGACATCAGACCGCCCGGTTTTAAGCAAGGCGGAGATCCTCGAGAGCGCCGCGCTCTCGTCCACTGCGAAGGCTCGGGCAGACTCGCCCGTCAATGCCTCCAGGCGCCGAACGCCCGCCGCGATGCCGCTCTCCGCGACAACGCGAAATGTACCGATATCGCCCGTTCGGCGTACGTGTGTGCCCCCGCAAAGCTCGAGAGAAAAATCACCCATCCCCACGACGCGAACGTTGTCCTCGTATCGCTCACCAAACAAAGCTGCGGCGCCTTCCGCGCGGGCATCATCGATATTCATGACGCGCGTACTGACTTCGCTATTCTTTCGAATCTGCGCGTTCACGATCTTCTCTACCCGATTGATGTCGTCAGCCGACACCGCTTCACCGTGAGAAAAGTCGAATCGTAAGCGCTCGGCGTTCACGAGCGACCCTTTCTGCTGGACGTGAGAGCCCAACACATCTTGAAGAGCGGCATGCAACAAATGAGTCGCCGAATGGTTTGCGGCAGTGGCCGCTCGATTTTCATCATTGACATGGCAAGTCACCGACGTTCCTGTTCTTAACTCGCCAGCCACGACCCGCCCCGCATGGGCTATC
The DNA here is from genome assembly GCA_010025385.1 of Gammaproteobacteria bacterium. Taxonomy (GTDB): domain Bacteria; phylum Pseudomonadota; class Gammaproteobacteria; order Arenicellales; family UBA868; genus UBA868. The sequence goes on from RGTL01000044.1 coordinate 4,512, forward strand.
ACTTTATGGGCGAGATACTGCACGTCGCTAACCTCAAACTCACCACCCTTCCAGGAAATCATGCCGCGATCACCCACCTGGCCGCCGCTCTCAGCGTAAAAGGGAGTCTGATCCAGAATGATCAGCCCAGCAGCCCCTTCCAGCAGGGTATCGGTCTCCTGATCATCAAGCACTAAAGAGAGAACGCTCGAGCCCCCATCCAATGCTTCGTAACCTGTAAAGGTTGTGCGCTCTTCTACGCTAACCTGCGCAAGGCCATCCATTTGAAACTGACTGGCGGCCCGCGCACGCTCGCGCTGGGCATCCATAGCCTGCTCAAACCCCTCCATATCCACCGACAGTCCCCGTTCGCGTGCGTAGTCAGCAGTCAGGTCAGAGGGAAAGCCGAAGGTGTCATAAAGCCGAAAGGTCAGATCGCCCGGAATGACTGTGCCTGACAGATCTTCTAGCTCCTGCTCGAGGATCCGAATACCCTGACCCAAGGTCTGCGCAAAACGTTCCCCCTCGAGCGCAAGCGTTTCCCGCACGCGATCCTGGGCCGCCGTGAGCTCCGGACTGGCCTCACCCATCTCATCGACCAGTGGCGTCACCAGTTTATGCATGAATGGCGCGCTCGCTCCGGCCTGATAGCCATGGCGAATCGCCCTTCTGATAATTCGTCGCAGCACATAGCCCCGTCCTTCGTTCGAGGGGACAACACCGTCGGTGATCAAAAAAGCGCTCGCGCGAATATGATCCGCAATCACGCGAAGCGATGTACTCGTCAAATCCGTGCAGCCCGTGACCTCTCCAGCGGAGCGAATCAAAGACGCGAAAAGATCGATCTCATAGTTACTGTGCACCCCCTGAAGAACAGCAGCGAGCCGCTCCAGCCCCATGCCGGTATCTACTGAGGGACGAGGTAAGGGAGTGTCCGTGCCGCTAGCATCCCGATTGAACTGCATGAAAACGAGATTCCAGATCTCGATATATCGATCGCCGTCTGCTTCGGGCGTCCCGGGCGGTCCACCTGCTACCTCAGGGCCGTGATCGTAGAAGATCTCACTGCACGGGCCGCAAGGTCCGGTATCTCCCATTGCCCAAAAGTTATCACTGGCGCCAATTCGTGCAAAACGCTCTTTTGGTACACCCATCTCACCCAGCCAGATATCCGCCGCCTCGTCGTCTTCTTCAAAGACCGTCACCCAAAGCTTCTCTGGCGCGAGACCATAACCATCAGTCAGTAGAGTCCAGGCATGCTGGATCGCCTCACGCTTGAAATAGTCGCCGAAGCTGAAGTTACCGAGCATTTCAAAAAACGTGTGATGCCGAGCGGTATAGCCCACGTTATCAAGATCGTTATGCTTGCCGCCGGCGCGCACGCAGCGCTGCGCAGTCACCGCGCGGTTGTAAGGGCGCCTGTCCTGGCCCAAAAACACATCTTTAAACTGCACCATTCCTGCATTGGTGAAGAGCAAGGTGGGATCGTTGTTAGGCACCAGCGGGCTACTCGCCACGACTTCGTGACCGTGACCGGCAAAGTAATCAAGAAATTTCTTACGGATATCGCGGGTTTTCATCTAAATGGGGCGGATCAGCTTAAAAACACGATCGGACGGGCCGGTCGCAGTAAAGGCCGTAATTTTAACCGCGACTGCTCCATTCGCCGAGCACCTTAAGAATGATCTCGGTCTGAAATCCACGACGCTTTAAATAGGCCGCTCGGCGCGACCAGTCTGAATAATCCTGCGGAGGTGTGCCCTTGAAGCGGCTTTGGTGGCGGGCATCCGCTATATCAACCCAGGACATCTCAACAGTGCTGAGCGCTGCGTCGGCAATACCGGTATCTACCCCTTTTTGCCGCAGTTCCTGACTAATATAGATAGGCCCGTAACCGTTTTTGGCCCGATGGGAGGCGAGAGCCTCCGCGTACCGGCGGTCAGACAGATCACCCCGTTGGACTAAGACCTCAAGGACCTCTTCGATCAATTCCGCTGAAAAGTCACGGGCAAGCAACTTTTGCCGTAGCTCTGCAAAACTATGCTCCCGGCGCGTCAGGAGCTGCAGCGCCTTATCGCGGACCTGCGCACGCAGGTCCGCCTCAGGCTCGTCCATTAGGCCTCGACCGGCTCCTCGGCCGTTTCTCCGGTCACACCCACATCCGATGAACCATCCGAACCGTTCAAGCCCATTTTGCCTCGGACAAGATTCTCAATATGGGCAGCCGTCTCAGGATGCTCGCGAAGAAACTCGCGAACATTGTCTCGACCCTGCCCAATACGTTCTCCATTAAACGAATACCATGCGCCCGACTTCTCAACGAATTTATGCTCCACGCCCATGTCGATGAGCTCTCCTTCCTTGGAGATACCTTCGTTGTAGAGGATGTCAAACTCACAGTTCTGGAAAGGCGGCGCCACCTTATTCTTAACAACCTTAACCCGCGTCTGATTGCCCAAGATTTCGTCCCCTTTCTTGACGGCGCCGATGCGGCGGATGTCGAGTCGAACCGATGAATAGAACTTGAGCGCGTTACCACCGGTAGTGGTCTCGGGGTTACCAAACATCACACCAATCTTCATACGAATCTGGTTGATGAAAATCACCATCGTGTTCGAACGCTTGATGTTACCGGTTAATTTGCGAAGCGCCTGGGACATCAACCGCGCCTGCAAACCCACGTGTGTGTCGCCCATCTCCCCTTCTATCTCGGCCTTTGGCGTGAGCGCAGCGACCGAATCGACCACGATGACGTCAACCGCCGCGGAACGAACCAGCATATCGGCAATCTCAAGCGCCTGCTCGCCCGTGTCCGGTTGCGAGACCAGAAGATCGGCCACTTTTACGCCGAGGCGCTCCGCGTAAATCGGATCCAGCGCATGCTCTGCATCAATAAACGCACAGGTGCCGCCCTTTTTCTGAGCTTCGGCAATCACAGAGAGCGTCAGTGTGGTTTTGCCGGATGATTCCGGGCCGTAAATTTCGACGACACGGCCTCGAGGCAACCCGCCAATACCCAGCGCAATATCCAGACCCAAAGAACCGGTGGAGATACTTTCGATACCCTGACCGGCCTGGGCGTCGCCCAGGCGCATGACTGAGCCTTTTCCGAACTGTCGCTCGATCTGCCCAAGCGCTGCATCCAATGCTTTCTGTTTGTTGTCGTCCATTATTACTCCGCGTGTCGTTTATCTTGATTCTTGGTGTTTGTTGCTCTCGAGCCGATCGCCTCTCACGGACGGCAAGCGAATAAAATCCGCCCGTTTTATCTCTTCATTTAACAAAAAAGGATTATTTCACACTCCTCCCGACAGACCTAGAGAACTGCTTCACAAAATCGCTATCAGAGGCCTTTCAGCAGGCCTAAAAGCTCCTCGATCGCAGTACAAACCGATTGCCAGCGAATCGCCTCACGATCCCCGTGAAAATGAAAGCGCTCGACAACCGGCTCTCGTCCTGCGACATTCCAGGCGATATAAACCGTACCTACCGGCTTTTGCTCGCTTCCTCCGCCCGGACCGGCGATTCCCGTCACCGCAACCGCGACATGAGCGCCGGTCCGCGAGCGCCCTCCTGCTGCCATCGCAAGCGCTACCTCGCGACTGACGGCCCCATGGTTGGCAATCAGCGCTGAGGGAACATCGGCGAACTGAGCTTTTGCCTTATTGCTGTATGTAATAAGGCCACCCTCGAACCAATCCGAACTGCCGGCGAGCGACGTCAGGCTCTGGGCGATCCATCCCCCCGTACAAGACTCCACCGTCATCATTTTCCAATGTCGCTCAGTCAGCAGTCCGGCAAGACCCTCGACAGACGCTTTCAGCTTTTCCATGACTTCATTATCCTCTCCGGGGGGCTCACCAAATGAGCCGCCCTAAAGTCGTCCTCGTCATATAAGTGCTTATTTTTAGTATGATTTAGATCCTACCCCAGGGGAAATCACATGCGGAATTTTTTTGGATCCTGTCTGTTAAGCGCGCTAATTGGGCTTTTTGCAGCGCCTGGCTATGCGTCTGACCGTGAGCGCGAGGCCCGGCTGGTCGCAGAGATTGAAGCCAATATTTTTGATGGCGAGGTCATTCGCCTGGATGCCGAGGGGGTTGAGTTTGCCGGCGTTGAAATGGCGCCAACGGACGAGCCTCGGGGCGCCGTGATTCTCATGCACGGGCGGGGCTTTCATGCCGACTGGCCAGAGAATATAGGTCCGCTTCGCGTCGCGTTATCCGAAGCTGGCTGGCATACCCTCTCGCTGCAACTACCGGTTCTCGAAAAGACCGCCAAATACTTTGACTACGTACCGATTCTGCCGGAAGCGCTTCCTCGAATCGACGCGGCGATCTCACACCTCAAGGCCCAGGGGATTGATCGGATCGCCTTGCTCTCTCACAGCTGCGGCGCCCACATGGCTATGCTCTGGCTGGAAAAAAGCAGCGGCAACGGGATCGATGCCTTCATCGGGATTGGCATGGGCGCCACAGATTACAAGCAGCCGATGCAACACCCTTTCCCGTTTGCTTCGCTGACGATACCCGTGCTGGACCTATACGGCGAGCGGGACTACCCTGCTGTACATCGTCTTGCCCCTGAGCGCCTGGCACTGATGACGCAAGCGGCGAACCCACTCTCCCGGAATAAGCGCCGGGCCGAAGCGCTCCCCGATTAACGGCGTCACAATAGTTACGCCTCTTTTTTCTGCTTCAACAGATGCCCGAAGAATCGGTTCATCCCAGGGGTGCAGTGATAGATCAAACTTAGCCCAGTGGATGGGAAAATAGAAACGCGCTTTAAGATCGATACTGGCCTGAACTCCTTCCTCCGGAAGCATATGAATCTGCGCCCAATCCTTGTTGTAGGCGCCGTTCTCCATAAAAGCAAAATCAAACGGTCCGTATCGCTCACCGATCTCGCTGAAGGTCTCTGAGTATCCCGTGTCGCCGCTGAAGAAGATCTTTAGCGATTGGGTATCGATTACCCACGATCCCCACAACGTCTTGTTTCGATCGTTAAACCCCCGCCCACTGAAATGCCGCGCAGGGGTCAGCGTCAGATCGACATGATCAAACGCGGCAGACTCGTACCAGTCCAGTTCTATGATCCGATCGGCTTTAACGCCCCATCTTTCAAGATGGGCACGTACTCCAAGGGGCACAAAAAACTTCTCAACCCGAGAGGCCAAATACCGAATCGCCTTCGCATCCAAATGATCGTAATGATCATGGGAGATCACCACGACATCAATTTTGGGCAAGTTTTTGATTTTGATTGGATCTTCGATGGCAAAGGGTTTACCAAAGACAGGTAGAGGTGATGCGCGATAAAAAACGGGATCCGTAATCAGAAATTTATCTCGAGTCCTGATAAGGATCGTCGAGTGACCAAGCCAGATAAACTGGTTATCTGTCATCTGATCTGGCTGAAAGCGCATCGAGGGCAACGGCGCTGAGGGATTTTTATCGGATGCGGGAAAAAACCAGCGCCAGAAAGATGACTTTGAATCCGGCCCGCGAGTGCTAAGCGTAGTGGGCGCGAGGTTTTTAAATTGTCCCTGCGAGAAATTAGGCGATTGCGCGATCCGCTCATCACTTGAGGCTTGTGACTGGCCACCGAACACCGGCGCGGTTTTCAGAAAAAGCCAGATAGCTCCTGCGATAAGCGCTACCGCAAAAAGGAAATACTTCAGGAATCCAAACGCAACGGTCATTAGATCCATTTGGGATGAAGGTATATGGGATTTCTCGGACTGGTACTTTTAATACTCAGCGGCCCATCAGGAAAAAGAAAAGAGGCCGTGGGCCTCTTTTATTAAACAGCTTGATGAACGCACTTTCGTTCTCGAACTGGCGTCCCCAAGGGGATTCGAACCCCTGTTGCCGCCGTGAAAGGGCGGTGTCCTAGGCCAACTAGACGATGGGGACATG
>RGTL01000431.1 GCA_010025385.1 Gammaproteobacteria bacterium
CTGCGTACGTCGATGAGCTGGGCGCCATCCCGCAGGGCCTGGGATAGATCGTCGCATAATGAGGAATCGTTAAAATTCATGAGCTTGGTCTCACTAAAGGGCTTAATCGCCGAGCGAAATTGAGTAATAATCATTAAATAATTAAACTCTAATATAGTCTTTGATGCTGATTTTGTCAATTATTCTGACGCGATCGCCGCATTTTCCAGGCTTTGGGCCCGGTTGGGTAATCTTAAAGCGCCTAAAGGTGGTTGGCATGATTCGGCTTGAAATAGTCGGACTTTTCGGGGATTCTTGATCGAGGCCGAAACATCAAAGACGGAGAGCAAGATGAGCGAGGGGTTTAAGGGAGGTTGCCTTTGCGGAGCGGTATCGTTCGAGTGCGCCGCGGCACCGAAATTTCAGGCCAACTGTCATTGCGACGATTGCCGAAAATCGGGCGGAGGCGTGTATGCCTCTTATGCGTTCGTGGACGAATCAACCTTAACAATCCAGGGCGAGACGGGCAGTTATGCAAGCCCTGCCGACAGCGGCAATACCATGACCCGACATTTTTGCACCACATGCGGGTCACCTGTTTTTCATACCAATAGTCGGGCGCCGTCCCGGCTAGGGATCCGTGTTGGTTTGATTGACTCAGCGGACTGGTTTCAACCGCAGGCTAACGTGTACACCTGCCGACGGCTGCCGTCGACGCCCTTAGATCCTGAGATCACCGCCTTCGACAAGATGCGGAGCTAAAACCCGCCAACGGGTTTATCGCGTGCCGGTAAAAACTGGCGCGCGCTTGTTGATAAAGGCGTCGAGTCCTTCCTGACCGTCAGCACCGGTCATGTTGGCGCCAATCTCCCGCGTCTCGATCCCGGTATGCGTCAGAAAATCACGGTCGAAACTGTCGTGTAGCAAACGGCGGGCTGAGGCAAATGCCTGCGTCGGTCCAGCAGCAAATCGCGTAGCCAGAGAAATGGCAGATTCAAGGGCGCTCCCCTGCGGCACCGTTCGTGTGGCCAGGCCCCAGTCGACCGCTTCGGCGGCAGAGAGTTCGCGGTTTTCCATAATAAGTTCCTGGGTTCGTCGCAGGCCGATCAGGCGAGGCAGCAGCCACGTGGAGCCGCCATCCGGGCTGAGGCCTGCCGCCGTGTAAGCGAGTCGGTAGCGAGCGGTCTCGTCTACCAGAACAATGTCCCCAACCAGGGTCATCGGTACGCCGCCGCCGGCTGCCATTCCATTAACCCCGACCACCACGGGCTTTGGCATGG
>RGTL01000432.1 GCA_010025385.1 Gammaproteobacteria bacterium
TATCTCCATCTGCATCATTTAAAATAACTGTTCCAACAGTAACGGTTAATGTTCCTGTAAAAGTATTATCACCTGTTAAAGTTAATGTACCAGATCCAACTTTAGTTAAATTACCAGCGCCTGAAATGATACCTGAGATAGTATCATTACCAGTATCACCTGTAGTTAAAGTTTGACCACTTGCAATTTGAACTGCACCTGTTCCTGTTAATGAGTTGATAGTATCTGTTGCATCAACATCATAAATACCTGAGTTATCAACATCAGTACTATCTGATAGTGTTCCTGATACAGTTAATGTTCCAGCATCAATTATGGTTGCACCTGTGTAAGTATTAGCAGCACTTAAGGTTAAGGTAGAAGTTTCATCTTTAGTTAATGCACCGGTACTACTTATAACTCCAGCAAGAGTTTGATCTGTCGTTGATGAGTAATGTAGAGTTCCTGCATTAGAGATGGTTCCATCATAGATGTTACCTGTAAAGGTATTAGCTGCAGTTAGAACTAATGTTCCAGCGCCTGATTTCGTAAAGGCTGTTGAACCAGTAATCACTCCACCATATGTTAAAGTAGTACCAGTGTTAGTGTTAATGGTACCGCCATCCGTACTTAAGGTAATTCCTCTATTGGTATTTAAAGTAAAGGATGCAGTTGTTTGTAAGGTACCGCCTTGTAAAGTTAATCGATCTGCATCTAAAGTATCAGGACTTCCAAGGTTACTATCTGAAGATATTGAAATGGTACCTGCATCAATAATAATTCTACCAGTATAACTTGCTGTAGAGTTGTCACCTGATAACGTTAAAGTTCCAGATCCAACTTTAGTAAAGGTATTAGCGCCATTAAATACTCCAGAGAAGGTTTGATTATTACCATCTCCTGCGGTTAATGCGGCATTTGTTAAATCAATGGTACCTGCTCCAGCAATTGATAGTATGGTATCTGTTGCATCAACATCATACGTTGCACCAGTATCAACGGTAATTGCAGTTTGGGCTAAGGTACCGGTTACTTTTAATGTACCAGCAGATATAGTGGTGTCTCCTGTATAACTATTAGTACCTGAAAGTGTTAAAGTGCTATCTCCTAACTTAGTAAACGCCCCACCACCTTTTATGTCTCCTGTGTAAGATGAGTTATTTCCTGTGGCGTTTACTTGTAAAGTTCCTGTGGTTTGTGTGAAATCACCTGTACCTTCAAGCTCACCTTGAATTAGAGATGTTCCAGATGCAGATACTAAATTTGCAGTTAAAGTTACA
>RGTL01000433.1 GCA_010025385.1 Gammaproteobacteria bacterium
TTCCCAATTCGGATGAATACCGGTTCCGTGGACAACGATCATGCCCTTGTCCGACGCCTCCGAGGCCTCAGTGAAGATACTGAATACCGCCCGACCATCTACCATCAGATCAACCGACTCGCCATCCATGATCAGGTCTTCAACTTCGTCGCGCCATCGTTGCTCTTTTTCAAGATCGGAGGCCATCACGGGATGGACCATGCAAAAGGACAGCAGGCACCCTACTAACATTCGCTTCATTTCACGCCCCTCAGTTTTAGCGTTCAAACTGCCCCGCATTATAGATTTTTAAACCTCTGCTGATTGCTAAAAAAATATCTTGTTGAAAAAAGAAAAGGCCATTTTTATACTTTTCTCTGGGTCGCGATGGCGTCGCGAGCACCCTGTAAACACACCAAACCGCCTTGCGGATTGATGTGACCCATCCTGTACGCCCGGATGCCACTGTCCGGGAATTCATCAACGAGTACCCGGACGAACCGAGGTGAGAACGATGAATCAAGTGCAGTCACGTCCTGAATTCTTTGAGCTTAGAAACGGCCCGAGTGCGCCGCTTCCATTTTCGACAGCGGAATACGAAAACCGCCTTTCAGCACTGCGTCAGGTGATGCGCGTCCGTGACGTAGACGCTGTTTTTCTGAGTTCCATGCACAACATTGCGTATTACTCAGGGTTTCTCTACTGCAGCTTTGGCCGATCCTATGGCTGCATAGTCACGGCGGACGACTGCGTGACCGTGTCGGCCAATATCGATCTAGGCCAACCTGGACGACGCAGCTTCGGCAAAAACGTGATCTATACCGATTGGAAGCGTGACAATTTCTGGCGCGCGGTCAGGCACGTTGTTGGCTCCCGTCGGAAATTGGGTATCGAATCAGATCACCTCACGCTTGCTGCGCATCAACGACTCGAAACGATGGTCAACGTAAACGACTTGGTTGACCTCAGTGGCGACATGATGAAACTTCGAATGATCAAATCGGATGAGGAGATTCGGCTCATCCGTGAGGGCGCACGAATTGCTGACATCGGAGGATATGCAATCCGTGACGCCATTCGGGCGGGCACCCGGGAGATTGACATTGCGATGGCAGGCCGTGACGCTATGGAGCTTGAGATCGCGAGGAGCTTCCCCGAGAGCGAACTTCGGGATACCTGGGTGTGGTTTCAGTCTGGCCTCAATACCGATGGCGCGCATAACCCCGTGACAACCCGCGCGCTTCAGTCAGGC
>RGTL01000434.1 GCA_010025385.1 Gammaproteobacteria bacterium
CTGCGCCTTGGCTGCGAGGCGGATCAAAACCGGTCAGAATGGGCGCGTCATGCTGATTGAGATCAAACCCGAATGACGTCCACGGATGATGGATCGCACTACCGGATTGTCTGGTATGGCATCACGATTTTTCTGAGTTCCGCGGTCCTGCTGGTTATCGAGATCACCGCGGGTCGCCTGATAGCGCCGTATGTCGGCGTATCCATATACAGTTGGACGTCCATCATTGGCGTTATCCTCGCCGGACTGTCTCTGGGTAACTGGCTGGGGGGTTGGTGGGCAGATCACGGGGGCGACGAAAAAGCCACAGGCCTGGTGCTGGCGCTCGCCGGGATTTTCTGTCTGTTCAGTCTTTTGGTACTCGGCTTGATTGCGCCGGTGCTTCAGAGCAGTCAGCTCGATCTGGTGAGTTCGAGTTTTCTTTACGTGTTGGGCATGTTTTTTCTGCCCTCCGTTCTGCTTGGAATTCCAACGCCGCTGTTGACGACATTGGCACTGCGACTGGATGAACGCGCGGGCCGGATCGTCGGGCGAATGCATGCACTCGCCGCGCTCGGCAGCATCATTGGTACTTTTTTAACCGGCTATGTACTGATTCAGTACTTCGGATCGCGCAACATTGTGACGGCCTGCGCCGTCGTACTGTTTGTGCTGGCCGCGCCGTTTTTCAGTCGAACGCCGAAAGCGCCTCTTGCCATTCTGGTCGCATTTGGCATCGGCCTATCGGCGATCGTGTATGCCCGTCAGGGATTCAGTAATCCGTGTGATCGTGAGAGCAACTATTTTTGTCTTCGCGTTGTAGACGCCTCCGGGGAGGCACCCTTTGGTGAGGCCCGAGCGCTGATTCTTGATCATTTGCTTCACAGTATGAATCATCAATCCGAGCCGGCCATGCTGATTTCGCCCTACGTTCAGCTGATGGATGAGCTGGTGTTGGCCCATTTTGATGCGACGGCGTTACCCGAGCTTGCGTATTTTTTTGCCGGGGGCGGAGCCTACACACAACCGAGGGCAGTTAAGGCGCTAACCCCTCAGGCGAGACTCGTCGTGGCGGAGCTCGATCCCGAAGTCACACGACTCTCCGAGCGTGAGCTTTATGTGTCTACCGAAGGTATGGAGATTTTTCATGGCGATGCGCGCACGGTGCTGTATCGCTTATCTGATGCGCGATTCGATGTCGTCGTGACCGATGCCTTTCACGATATCGCCGTGCCGTATCACCTGGTGACC
>RGTL01000435.1 GCA_010025385.1 Gammaproteobacteria bacterium
GACACAGTTGGACTGGGTGCCGCAATCCCCACAGCCTTCGCATACTGCGGTGTTGATAAACAACCGCTCGTTTGGCGTCTCCATGAGGCCGCGCCGCCGTCGACGCCTTTTTTCAGCGGCACAGGTTTGATCAAAAATAATGACCGAGGTCCCTTTTATCTCCCTCAATTCGCGTTGAACCCGCGCAAGAAGGGTCCGATCGTAGACCTTAACGCCGGGCGCCCAGTCCGCCTTGGGGGGATACTTAAGCGGATCATCCGTGACCACAGCAATGACATCGACACCTTCCGCATGCACCTGTCGGGAGATTCGCATGACGTCAAGCGGACCATCAAACGACTGTCCTCCAGTCATGGCGACAGCATCATTGAACAGAATTTTGTAGGTGATATTGACGCCTGCGCTCACGCACGCCCTAATCGCCAGCAGGCCCGAGTGAAAATACGTGCCGTCTCCAATGTTTTGAAACACGTGCGATGTGTGACTGAACGGACTTTCACCTATCCAGCTCGCCCCCTCACCGCCCATCTGGGTAAACGTAGCCGTCTCCCGATCCATCCATTGCGCCATATAGTGGCAGCCAATGCCCGCCAGAGCACGCGAGCCCTCGGGCACCACGGTCGAGCTGTTGTGGGGGCATCCGGCGCAAAAATAGGGAATACGGCGCATGGGCGTTTTCTTAAGCTGAGTCTTTTCCAAACGCGCCCGAATCGCCAGAAGTGCTTCCTCCAGGGGCTTGTCAGTTGACTCCGCCAGCAGCCGATCACCAATGGCCAACGCCATCTGAGTGGCGTCGAGGCGCCCTTCCACCGGAAAAAGTACCGACCCCAGCTCATCGCGCTTGCCGATGATGACCGGGGGATTTGCCTCGCCGTAAAGGATCTGCTTGACCTGATCCTCGATCAGCCCTCGCTTTTCCTCAACCACGATTAACTTTCGGGTCCCTAAAGCAAACGCTTTCAGTCCATTTGCTTCCAACGGCCACGGCATGCCTACTTTATATAGCTTCACACCGAGCGCCCGGGCTCGCTCGTCATCGATCTTGAGCTCAAGTAGCGCACGACGTACATCAAGATACGATTTTCCGGTCGATATGATTCCGATTGGCGCGGCAGAATTACCCATCACCTGTCGATCGATCGGGTTTGCCCGAACGAAAGCGGCGACCGCAGGCAATTTGAACTGATGAAGTCGCGCTTCCTGTTCCTGCGGCGTGTCCGGCCATCTGAG
>RGTL01000436.1 GCA_010025385.1 Gammaproteobacteria bacterium
CGTTGGTTGTCAGTCGGCCGTGATGTACACGATCATGACCATTAGCGGTCAAAACGCCGGTTGAGAGACGTCGTTCATATTGCGGGCATCGGGGGCACCTTCATGGCCGGTCTCGCGCTCATCGCCCGGGAGCGGGGGTTCAAGATCAGCGGCTCGGATGAATCCCTCTACCCGCCGATGAGCACGCTCCTCGAGAGCGAGGCCATCCCGCTGTTTGAAGGCTACCAGCCTGATGCTATCTCGCCGGACACCGCCCTTTGCGTGATTGGAAACGCGCTCTCTAGAGGGAATCAACTGGTTGAACATGTGCTCTCCGAGCGAGTGCCCTACACCTCAGGACCCCATTGGCTTCGGGAATCCCTGATTCCGGATCGACGTGTTCTTGCCGTCGCGGGGACACACGGCAAAACCAGCACCAGTAGCATGGCCGCCTTCATTCTCGATCAATGCGGTCATCAGCCGGGGTTTCTGATCGGCGGTATCCCGGGCAACTTCCCCTGCTCGGCGCGCCTTGGATCCGGGCCTTGGTTCGTGATTGAGGCCGACGAGTACGACACCGCCTTTTTTGACAAGCGGTCAAAGTTCCTTCATTACCGACCCGATGTGGCGATCCTCGGAAACCTCGAGTTTGATCATGCAGATATTTTTGACTCCCTCGGTGATATCGAGAAACAATTTGGTTATCTGCTGAGGAGCATCCCTCGCGATGGCGTCGTCGTTATCAATGCGGACGATGCCCGGCTCGAGAGCGTGCTTGAGAAAGGGTGCTGGTCAACGGTAACGCGTTACAGCACCCGATCTGATGGCGAGACCTGGTTCGCCCAACCGCTCACGCCTGACGGCCGCCGATTTGAGGTATTTCATGAGGGACGATCGGTAGGCGCCGTCGACTGGGACATCATGGGCGGTCATAACGTATCGAACGCGCTGGGGGCAATCGCAGGCTGTCACGCGGCAGGTGTCGATGCCAAAAGCGCGTGTCAGGCGCTTGCCCATTTCCGACTGCCCAAGCGACGGCTTGAACGTCTTAATCCCGGCGGGTCTATCGCCCTGTATGACGATTTCGCGCACCATCCCACGGCGGTACGCGAGACCCTGCAGACCTTGCGCGTGGCATCACCGACGGGCACGCTTATCGCCGTGCTTGAGCCACGCTCCAACACGATGAAGCGCGGCGACCAACAGGCTGATCTTGCGACCGCATTAAGCCTCTGTGACGTGGCTATTGTC
>RGTL01000437.1 GCA_010025385.1 Gammaproteobacteria bacterium
GGTTGAGCAATTGGCAGAGGAAGAACCAGTTCCCTACGACATCATCTGCTGCCTCGAAATGCTGGAGCATGTGCCGGACCCTAGCAAAACGATAGCTGCTTGCTCCACAGTGTTGAAACCCGGAGGCGATATATTCTTCTCCACGATCAATCGAAATATAAAGTCATTCTTGTTCGCAATCATTGGGGCAGAGTACGTTCTGTCCTTGTTGCCCAAAGGTACCCACGATTATCGAAAACTCATTCGCCCCTCTGAGCTTGATGAATGGTCCCGCCGGGAAAACCTTCAGATCAAGGAAATCACGGGAATGCACTACAACCCGCTGCTAAAGCGGTATCGGCTGGGTGAGGGCGTAGCGGTTAACTATTTGGCTCATTATCGAAAACCTGATCCCGCTTAGCCTTTTGGAATTGGCTAGTCATGGCGCACCCTGTTTTTCTGTTTGACCTCGACGGAACCCTCGCAGACACCGCGCCCGATCTCGTCGAAGCGCTAAACGCGGCGCTAACGCGTGAAGATCTTCCGGTCGTGAATCTTGACGAGGCTCGCTGGTGGGTCGCGGGTGGCAGCGTACGTCTCATTGCCGAGGGCTTTGGCCTTCCTGAAGCAAGCGCCCGGGAACATCCGGCCCGGACGGCCCTGCTGGATCATTACGGCCGCCATATTTGCAAGCACACCCAGCTTTTTGAGGGTATCGCTGAGCTCCTCGAGGCGCTTGATACCCGCGGTTGTCGCTGGGGAATCGTCACCAACAAGCCCACGGTATACACAACACCCCTGCTTGAGGCGTTAGCGCTGGATCGCCGGGCGGCAGCGATCGTGAGCGGTGATACCCTGCCGGTATCCAAACCGGATCCGGCGCCGCTCCTTCTGGCGTGTCGGCAGATGGAGGTCGCCCCGGGCCAATGCATTTACGTGGGCGATGACCGCCGGGATGTCAGCGCTGGACAAGCGGCAGGCATGAGCACTGTCGCCGTAACCTGGGGATACGGCTGGCCAGATGAGATCCCTCATTGGGGTGCTGATCAAGTCGTAAAACGCCCGGCAGAGATTCTGACCGCCTTTCTACCGGGTAACTCAGACTAAGGTGTGAACCAAATCACAGACCGCTCGGCCGGCCACGATAAGAATGGTTGTCAGGCTTTAAGGGGTCGATCTCACAAGGATGTGGCTACCCTAGCGGTGTCGCCCCGAAGCCAAAACGCCCCGGTCAGTGCCGGGGCGTTCCTG
>RGTL01000438.1 GCA_010025385.1 Gammaproteobacteria bacterium
AACGAGAGGGGATGTTATGCACCCGGAATTGAAGGCTCACCCGGAATATTTCCAGAAAGAAGTGGTTCAGCTAGCCGACAACATCTATATGGCCTACGGATTCGCGGCATCGAACGTCTACATGATCGTGGGCGATGAGGGCGTCGTCATCGTTGATACGACCGAAACGACTACAGCGGCGACCAACGTGCTGGCCGAATTCCGGAAGATCACAGATCTGCCGGTCAAAACCATCATCCTGACACATTCGCATCGCGATCACGTCTCTGGTGCAAGCGCGTTCGCCGAAGGCGCAAATCCTGAAATCCTGGCCAGCGATATTCCCTCCGGCGACCCTTTGATCGAGGAAACGCCACATCCACGCCCGGTAAAGGCCCAGCAAATGCGCACCAAGCGGCAGTTCGGAATTGGTCTGTCATACCCCGACGAAATCATCGGCATCGGCGTGGGACCTGGCGACCGCCCGCTGATAGGCATGGGCGCCGGCATCCTCCCGCCAACGCGACGTATTGGACGCACGGGTGAAACCATATCGACCTGCGGCCTAGAGCTTCAGCTGGTTATTGCGCCGGGCGAAACCCCGGACCACATGGTTGTCTGGTATTCGGACAAGAAGGCCCTGTTCAGTGGAGATAATTTCTACAGATCCTTCCCGAACCTCTATGCCATCCGCGGCACCGAGTATCGCGACTTTGATACCTGGGCTCTCACGCTGGACAAGCTGATGGCGTTCAAACCCGAAATCCTGGCCCCCGGCCACACTAAAGCGCTGCATGGGGAAGCACTGATCCGCGAAGTATTGACGGACTATCGCGACGCTATCCGCCACGTTGTCGATGAGACCCGCAACGGTATGGACGCCGGAATGACTATGGATCAACTGGCCCACAGCGTCAAACTGCCACCTAAACTGGCGGAAAAGCCGTATTTGCGTGAGTATTACGGATGTGTCGCGTACGCGGTGCGCGCGTATTTTGTCGGTACGACCGGGTGGTTTGACGGAAATCCGACATCGCTGCGCGCACTTTCGCCAGTTGAAGAAGCCGAGCGCTTCATCCGGCTCGCCGGCGGAGCGGATGCCGTGATGTCGGAAATCGAAAAGGCCCGGGGAGAGGATGACTACCAGTGGGCACTGCAACTCGTTGATCGGCTGATGAGCGTGAGCGAGGGTGACAGAAAACTGAACGGACTAAAGGCCGCGATCCTCCGGGAACACGCCGTTGCACAGAT
>RGTL01000439.1 GCA_010025385.1 Gammaproteobacteria bacterium
ACATGTCCAAACCTGGTGATAACCCCGCAGATCCGTTTAAAAAGGCACTAGCCGAAGCGACCAAGGTCATAGCCAATGATGCCGACCTCACGGTGACCTACACGGTTGATCCCTCTGGCGTGTCAGGCGACAACATGCGCCTACCGCAGGTCAGCCGCCGCATGACGCGGGACGAGGTCTTGGTGGCGCGTGGCACGGCCGACGCGCTGGCGCTATATCACCGGTATCATGATGCGGAAACACATGCACGCTATGCACCAGATGGTGCCATGGCGCGTGAACTTTACGAGGCGATGGAAACCGCACGGTGCGAGGCGCTAGGCGCACGTGACATGCCGGGCACCGCGGGCAACATTGACGCGAAACTCGGAGCCGAAGCCACGCGGTTGAATTACGGCACCATCAGTGATCGCGCCGATGCCCCCCTATCCACGGCGGCAGGTTATTTGATCCGGCACTTGGCCACAGGGCGTGCTATGCCCCCAGCGGCCGCAAACGTGATGGACCTGTGGCGCGGATTTATCGAGGAGCAGGCATCTGGCACCCTTGATAACCTTGAAACCGCGCTGTCAGATCAGGGACAGTTTGCAAAATTTGCCCGCCAAATCATCAGCGATCTGGGGTATGGCGATCAGTTGGGTAATGATCCTGATATGCCAGATGAGGATCAAGAGGATCAAGCGCAAGAGGATCAGGACGAAGATCAAGATCCCGACAGCACAGGGGATGACGACAGCCAACAGGATGAGGCAGAGGCCAATCCAGAGCAGTCCCAAGAACAACAACAGGACGCCGCAGAAGCACAGATCAGCCAAGATGATAGTGCAGATGACGACATGTCCGACGAAATGGAGATGCCAGAGGGGGATGCACCACTTGATCCGCCGCCACCACAACCCATTTCGGATGCCGATCCCAATTATGCCGTCTATAACACAGAGCATGACGAAGAGATTCATGCCGAAGAATTGGCCGAACCCATCGAATTGGAACGGCTTCGTGCCTATTTGGACCAACAACTTGAACCGCTAAAGGGGGCTGTTAGCCGTCTGGCCAACAAACTACAGCGTCGTTTGCAGGCGCAACAAAACCGCAGTTGGTTGTTCGATCTGGAAGAGGGTATTTTGGACGCCGGCCGTTTGGCACGGGTCGTCGCTAATCCAACCACGCCGCTTAGCTTCAAAATGGAGCAGGACACGGAATTCCGCGACACGGTTGTAACCTTGTTGT
>RGTL01000440.1 GCA_010025385.1 Gammaproteobacteria bacterium
GGCGGTGAGCAAGGCGCCAGAGAGTCCTTGGTTGTGCGGCCTGCAGTGTCTTTTAGGGGAGAGAACAGCACGTTCACAGCAATCGCTGAGTTCGGTGATATCGATGCCGACGGTATGTCGGGTAGGAACTTTATGTGTCTGGGTGTGCCTGCTCTGGTATTGGCAGAGTGCGCCGGTTTCGAACCTAACCTTGATCCCTATGCTGACAACACTACGCGGCAAACGACCGTTGGTGAAAACAACATCGAGTGGTCTGCACTGACGCTCGAAGGTGTGTGGGATCTGTGGAATGGCTCTTTAACAGCAGTAGCGGGCTATCGCGATATGGAGCAGGAGGTATGGGGAGACATTGACGGTGCTCCCAATACGATTCGCTTCCAATTTGCCCCGGGTACGGGTTTTGATCAGGAACAGTTGAGCTTGGAGGTTCGCTGGTCCGGCGATATTTCAGATCGGATGACTCTCACCACGGGCGTAAACTTTTTTGATCAGGAGTACACCTACAACGAGCGGCGTCTACTCATCGATGCACTGGACCTAAGAGCATCCTCTACCATTGACCATTCGACCTTTGGGGTATTTGCGCAGGCTGACTTTGCACTCACAGATAAGCTCACAGTGACGCTAGGGGGGCGCTATTCCTCAGAAGAAAAAGACGCTGCGATCGGTGTCATTGGAGACCCCACGGGTACCGGTAACTGTAAGCGCTTCGTCGGCTCAAACTTTGGCGGCAGTGACCCGATTAGCGAGAGCTCGTCGGCGAGCTTGAGTGATTGCAAGCCGGCCTTCAATGACAGCGAGGATTGGTCGAACTTTACGCCCAAGGTCGGGCTGACCTGGAATATCAGCGACGCCATGATGGGCTACGCCAGCTACTCCAGAGGGTTCAGGAGCGGTGGCTATAACGTCCGTTTTTCTGACACCAGTCTTGTAACCAGTCCGGACGCCCCTGGGTCAACACCTGGTCCATACAACGAGGAAGTGGTCGATGCTTTGGAGATCGGCTTGAAGACTGATGTTGGTGACGGGAGAGGGCGTTTTAACGTCGCACTCTTTCACAACGCCTACGAAGACATGCAGTTGTCGGCAAACAATCAGTCCGGCGTGCAGTCGATCTTCAATGCGGCAGAAGCGACTATGCAAGGCATCGAATTGGAGGGTGTCTTCGCGCTTACCGATAATCTGACACTAGAGGCTAGTTACGGATATGTCGACGCGTCCTACGATGAA
>RGTL01000045.1 GCA_010025385.1 Gammaproteobacteria bacterium
AGTGTCGGTAATTTCGCGAACTTCTTTACCAAGACCCGACATCTCGGCGATACCGCCCGCGTTATCCGCGACAGGACCATAGGCATCGATCGCCATGGTGATACCGACCGTGGCCAGCATACCCACCGCGGCGATACCCACGCCGTACAGACCGGCAAGTTCACTGGAGATCAGGATGATTGCGCAAAGCACTAACACCGGCACCACGACCGACTGCATACCCACCGATAAGCCTGTAATCATGATCGTGGCTGGACCGGTTTCCCCGGCGGCGGCGATCTTGCGAACCGGCTTGCCCGCGGTGTAATACTCAGTCACGAGACCGATAATGATGCCGCCAACCGCGCCGACAACGACCGACCACCAGATATTCAGACTAACGTCAGACCAGTGAGTCAGACCCAGGGCCGCCACAATAAAGATCACCGACGAACCAATCGTCCCGGTCCGCAAGGCTTTATCTGGTGCACTGCCTGAGGAACCCTTCACAAGCGCAATCCCGGCCAGCGAACACAGGATGCCGACTGAGGCTAGCGCCAGCGGCATGAACATCAATTTGGATTGATCACCGTTAGCAAGCACCGCAATAACTTCTGGCGCAAGGGTTGCGGCAATCGCAATGGAGGCAATCATTGCGCCGCAATAGGATTCGAAAATATCCGAACCCATTCCGGCCACGTCACCCACGTTATCGCCTACGTTATCAGCGATCACGCCCGGGTTTCTCGGATCATCCTCAGGTATTCCGGCCTCGACCTTACCCACCAGATCCGCGCCGACGTCTGCACTTTTTGTAAAGATTCCGCCACCCACACGGGAGAACAAGGCGACTGAGGAAGCGCCCATCCCAAAGCCATGAATCACATGCGCCGTGTGCGGATCACCGCCAAACGCGAGGTACAGCGCCCCGAGGCCTAAAAGTCCCATGGCAGCTACTGTGAGCCCCATGATTGAGCCGCCAAAGAATGCGACCGTCAGGGCCGCCGGGGCTCCGCTTTGCGCCGCAGCGGTGGTGGTGCGCACGTTTGCGCGTGTCGCGGTGAACATTCCGATATAGCCGGCGGTTGCCGAAGCGAGCGCTCCCACAAAAAAAGCAACTGTCGTTTTCCAGCCCAGATCGGAAATGAAAATCAATACGCCGACGATCAGCACAAATACAGCGAGGTAAGAGTACTCACGACGCATAAAGACCATAGCGCCGCGATGGATCTTTTCGCCTATTTCGGCGACCTTACCGGTGCCGGCTGAGTACGACAGCACGGAACGGTAAACGGCGAACGCGGCCAGCAACCCCACTACGCCCAGAATCACGGGTATGACAGCAATAGAAGACATGAACGACCCCCCAGAGAATAAGAAACGGTGTCTTGAAGTGGCGCCCGACTCGGGCGAAAGACGGGCGCGATGTTACCATAGTTACACCGCGCTCAAACGATGTCCGGCCGGTTTTTACGCCTAAAAAACCGGTATTTGCGGATTCTTTACGGTTGCGGCTTTTTTATTTTCGCTTGCGCGCGCGCGGATGCGCCTGGTCATAGACCTTGGCCAGGTGCTGGAAATCAAGATGCGTATAGACCTGAGTCGTTGAGATGTCAGAGTGGCCCAATAACTCCTGCACAGCACGAAGATCTGAGCTTGATTCGAGCAGATGGCTCGCGAAGGAATGCCGCAACATATGGGGGTGAACCGATCGATCTAAACCCTGGCGTCGGGCCCAGTGCTCGACTCGCTTCTGAATCGAGCGCGGCGCTAATCGAGCGCCGCTTTGGCCGATGAAAACCGCGGGCTCCATAGGTTCCGACAGAAAAACGGGCCTTCGCTCTAACCAGGCCTGTAGCGCCTCTGCCGCGTGTCGACCTACCGGCACGATACGGGTCTTACCCCCTTTGCCCGTGATAACGATGGTTCGGGCAGACAAATCAATATCAGCAATATTCGTACGCGCCAGCTCTGACAAGCGTAATCCCGAGGAGTAGAAAAGCTCAAGCATGGCGCGGTCCCGATAGTCGCGGTCGGACACCGGCTGGATGGAGACCAACTGAGTGGCCTGCTCGATGTTGAGCGTGCTGGGCAACTTCCGCTCGCCGCGTGGCGCGCTGATACCCTCAAACGGATTAGCCGCGACGGCTTTTTCTCTCAGAAGAAATCGATAGCACGATCGAGCAGCCGAGAGGACCCGTGCGATCGACCGGCTCGAGAGTCCCGCGTGCCTTAAAGCGGCGGCAAACAATCTTGCCTGCGGGGTAGCCAACTTCTTGAGGTCTTGAATTCCACGCTGTTGCGCGAATGCGGTGAGGCGCGATAGATCCGAGCGATACGCTGCCACCGTATTTACCGAGAGTCGGCGCTCATACTGGAGATGATCGATGAACTGATCAAACGGATCTTGTTTGGTGCCCATGGCGGTCGATCAGGCAGGATGAAATCGCGCACAGGCTGCGCTCACCACACCCCCAAGGCCTTCAAGCAGAGCGGTATCCATATCATGGGCGTAATGCTTTTTGTCCTCAGAGATCAGAATCATCCAGCCGATCAGCGCGCGCGCCTGTCCGGTAATCGGCAATACAGCGCCTGAACCGTTTCGAAAACGATCCAGCCCGTCACGCTGAGCGATGACATCGGCAGAGAGCGGCACCTCCACGAGGCATGACCGGCCGGAAAGACGCTGAGCCAGCGATATCGCGCTCTCGTCGTCGGCGGCGATCAAATGCGCCAGGGGAATGTGTTGCCGGCCCCGCGCGTCCAAGAATCGGATTTCAACCGCCGCGAGATCGAATTCCGATTGCAGGCGCTCAGGGAGCGTCTGTAGCAGCTCGGGCAGATCTTTTGCCAAAACCACGGTTTCAAAAAGTCGCTGAAGTCGTTGCTGAAGGCGGACGTTCTGACGAGCCGCTTCGACGAGGTGCTTCAGATGCTTGCGCTCGATCGTGAGCTGGTCACGTAACGCCACAACTTGCCGCTCCACCAGCGAGACCGTCCGCCCCCGCGCTGAATGGGGAATCACGAGTTCCGTCAACAGCGCAAGATGGCGTTCAAAAAAATCGGGATGAGCGCGCAGGTACGCAACCACTGCGTCTTCGCGAAGATCGTCACCTGCGTCACTGTCTTTGGGGTGAGGGTCCATCTCAATCCACCCTCCAAATCCCTTCAAATACGGTCTCGGTGGGCCCGCTCATTCGAACCGGGCCTTGGCCTGCCCATGACACAATCAATGTTCCTCCGGGCAGATTAACCTGAACGGAATCGTTAATTTTCTGCCATCGATGCGCCACCGCGACGGCCGCACAGGCTCCACTTCCGCACGCCAGTGTTTCGCCAACGCCTCGCTCCCAGACGCGCAGATTAATCTCGTTGCGGCTGCAGAACTCAACAAATCCCACGTTCGTTCGCTCAGGGAATTGAGGATGTCGCTCTATCGCTTCGCCCCATACGGCCACGGGGGCTCGATCAATATCCTCGACCGCAATCACCGCATGCGGATTACCCATCGACACCACACCCATCGATACGGTCTCACCATCCACTTTAAGCTCATAGCGGTCGGCTTGCTGGTCCGCCACGAAGGGGACTCGCTCTGGTGTAAACACCGGCGCCGCCAGATCCGCATTGACGATCTGCTCATCGACCATCTCCAGGCGAAAGCGCGTACTGATCGTTTCGATCTCCAAGATCTTGTCAGTCGTAAGGCCCTGAGCGTGAAGATAGCGACCGAGGCAACGCGCGCCATTGCCGCACTGGCCAGACTCGCTGCCATCAGTATTAAAGATGCGCATGAAAAAATCGGCACCGTTCTTTGCGGGCTCAGCCACAATCAACTGATCAAAACCGATGCCTCGATGTCGGTCGCCGATGGTTCGAACCGTGTCCACATCCAGGGCAAGCGGCGACGTCACGGCATTCAACATGACGAAGTCGTTGCCGAGCGAGTGCATTTTGGTGAAGCGCAAACCGCCCGCTGAGGTCACGATGAGAGGCCCTATTGCCGGAAGACCCAATAATTATAGTAGTTGCAGCTCGCCCAACCGACGCGCCGTGAAAAACCGCCTATGACGTCACGGTCTCAGGATTCGGACAGAAGGCTAACCAGTCCACACTGGAGTCCGCAATAGCGACAAACCAGGGATTCAGAATATCTTCTTTGTTGTACCGCAATGTTGCTCCGTCACAGTCCACCAACTGCCCACCCGCCTCATTAAGCACACAATGGGACGCGCACGTGTCCCACTCAGAGGTAGGAGCCAATCGCGGGTATACGTCGGCGTCACCCTGCGCGACCAGACACACCTTCAACGCGCTGCCCATGCTCACAATCTCGGGATCACGACCGCTGGACATTGCGAAGGCATCACGAAAGGCATCGACCGCTTCGCCCGCATGAGATCGACTGGCCACCATTCTCGGCCGGTTGGCGTCATAGGGAGCTATCTGTATCTTCTCCGGCGCCTGATCACCCACCTGCCGCCATGCGCCTTGTCCGTGGGCAGCGAAATAGCACGTTTTGAGATACGGGCTGTACACCACGCCCAGCATCGGCTTGCCCCTCTCAGCGAGACCGATGTTAACGGTGAACTCTCCGTTTCGGCTGATGAACTCCTTGGTTCCATCGAGTGGATCAACCAACCAGACGACGTCATCACTCAGGCGAGCAGGATCATCAAGATCATCCGACTCTTCCGAAACAACCCGAATGTCTGGGGTGAGCGCGCTTAGCTCCTCAACGATGAGATCATGGGCGCGGTGGTCAGCCGTGGTGACCGGCGAGCCATCTGCTTTCTCGATGATGTCATATTCTTTTTCGTAAACCTCGAGAATAACGTCCCCAGCGGACCGAGCCAGCGTCACCACTGACTCGATAGGGACACTGCCTAAAGCCGTCATAAGCCCGCTCGCTCCTCAAAAAGATAGGTAGCCAGAAGACTTCGGGCATCAGTGAAATTAGGCTCCTTACGCAAATCCGCGAGCGCACTAACCGGCCATTGCACCAATTCGAGGGGCTCCGGTTCATCGCCAACGAGGGGGGCAGGGAACAACTCGCGGGCAACAAAAAGATGCGTCCGATAATTCGAATACGCCGGTGTTAACGCCACGGTCTCCAATTTATCAAGGCGACGGGCGTCCATTCCGATCTCCTCACGAAGCTCGCGTCGTGCTGCCTGCTCGGGCGACTCACCGCGATCGATACGTCCCTTCACAAACCCCAGCTCATAGCGCTCTACCCCGACCGCATACTCGCGGATCAAAAGAAGCCGATCGGGGCTTAAGACTGGAACAACCATAACAGCACCCTCGCCTTGTCCCACAAGTCGCTCGAAGGTTCTGGCCTCGCCATTCGCAAAAAGCAACTCGACCGCTTCCACTGCAAACAGCCGAGTTTGCATCAGCGGCGTGGTGCTCTGTATTTGTGGCGCCGGGCTCATTATCGTAAGGCGGTCATGCGCGGGGTGGATGAGAGGCAGATTATCGCACCCGATCAGGCGGTACAACTCGACCGGCGGGTCAGGCAGTTATTTAGAGGGCCTTTCAGCACGGGCGCTAGAATCAAGCCATCAGACGAACCGATATGCTCTATTTATGCCATCATGATTGACTGGTCCCATGTGGATAGCGTGTTTCTTGATATGGATGGCACGCTCCTCGATCTTCGATTCGATAACTATTTTTGGCGGGAGTTCATCCCCGAACGCTACGCCACCGACCAGGGACTTGATCAGACCAAGGCACGTGAGGCCCTGCTCGGTCTGATGCGATCGCTCCAGGGCACGCTCAACTGGTACTGCACGGACTTCTGGAGTCGTGAGCTCGGGCTCGACGTCCTTGCGCTCAAAACGGAGTGTCGTGATCTCATTCAAGTTCGCCCCGGCGCCAAAGCGTTTCTACAGGCGCTCGACGCCAGTCCCCTACGGGTGGTCCTCGTGACCAATGCCCCGCCGGAGACCATCGATCTCAAGATGGCGGAAACGGGAATCCGCCCGCACTTCAATCAAATCATCAGTTCTCACCAGTTTGGATGCCCAAAGGAAGATCCTGATTTTTGGCCCCGACTGGCGGCCATCGAACCCTTTGTTCCCAAAAGAACCTTGTTCATCGATGACAATCTGAGCGTACTGCGGGCGGCCCAGGCATACGGGATAGGCCACCTTTTCGCGGTACCTAATCCGGATTCGGGTCGTCCTCCGGCATCAACTGAGGAATTTGCCGGCCTATCAACCTTTGAGGACTTGACCCAACGGCTGCACCGGACCTGGAATCGCTCACCATCCGGATCAGGCGGAAAGTAAGTCCATGACCGACTTGCTGGATTCGATCACCGAATCGTTCTCGAAACGGTTGCCGGACCCGGGCCTTAAGGCCGATACGGAACAGCTGCAGGCCATTCAGGCCAGTACGCAGATCATGCACCCTATCCTTGCCTACCTCGACCGCCGCGCAAAGCAGCGTCGCGGACTCCGTCGATTCGTGACCTGGCTTGCCGGACCACCCGCGGCTCCTCGCGGACTCTATCTATGGGGCACGGTGGGGAGAGGCAAAACCCTTTTGATGGACGCTCTGATCGACTGCCTCGATTCGCACCTATGCCGTCGCGTGCATTTCCATCGATTCATGCTTGAGGTACATGAGCGGCTGAATGCTGCCCGCCAAACAGAAGCCGACCCCTTGCGAAAAGTAGGTCGGGACATAGCGCTCCGCACACAGGTGCTCGCTCTTGATGAATTTCAGGTATCGGACATTGGGGACGCGATGATTCTCTCGGGTCTGCTCTACGCCCTGATAGAGCACCACGTAATACTGCTGATGACATCGAATACACGCCCCTCAGAACTTTACGCGGGAGGCCTTCAGCGCGATCGATTTATCCCCGCTATTTCACTGATCGAGACGACGACGGCATCGGTTGAGTTAACAGGGAATCGAGACTACCGATTAGAAAAGCTGGGTGCCTGGCCGTCTTACCATGTGCCTGACACCCCTGAAGCAAACCAACAGATGCAATCACTCCTCTTTCAAATCGACCCCATGTCCGCGTGCCCAGCCGAGCCTCTGACCCTTCATGGGCGTACCATTTCCGCGCGCGGGGCCGGTGACGGAGTCGTCTGGTTTGATTTTGCTGCACTGTGCGACGGTCCTCGATCGAAACTCGACTATGTCGACTTGTCAAAGCGCTATCACACCCTACTGCTGAGCGGTGTCCCCCAGATGCACGATGATGACGACAATGCCGCTCGACGATTTATTGAATTGATTGACGAGCTTTACGATCGCCGGGTAAACGTGGTGCTCTCAGCCGACGCTCTGCCCGATGCGCTTTATCTTGGGCAACGCCTGCGCGATGATTTCAAACGGACAACAAGTCGTCTCGTTGAATTTCAGTCGGCTCACTATCTCGCCCAGGCACATCGCCCCTAGGATAACGACTGCTCAGTCGATAGCCACGCCCCAGCGGATGAGTTGATTGGCATACCACGCATGAAATTCGTGAACGCTAGGCTCCAAGGCTGCGCAGATCCGACCCGGTTGCGCCAGCCGCGATGACATGCCGATCTGCTGGGCCTCCAGAACGGCAATATCTTCATCCATCGCGATTCGCATACGCTCCTGATATCGGTCCAAGGTCCGCTCAAAGCCTTCCGCCGCCAAGGCGCTGGGGTCAAACAGCAAACTGAGCCGAACCGCTGTTCGCGCAGGAGCCAGAGGCACCGTCTCCAACATCCAGACCGCATCACGAGACGCGGCAAAACTCAGGTTGGGATACACCCATGTGTAGCGCGTACCATTCCTCAATCGACCGGAGAGTCCCGGCAGCGTGGGCAACGGAGGCGCATCGGTGCCCAGTACGCCTACGCTGACATCCTTTGCATGCTCACCAAATTGGCTGATAAACGCGCCAGAGGAATGATCGGGCGGATCCGGGTCCCGGTAAAAACCGGATAGCGTTCGGGGGTGCACCTTTCTGAGATGGTAGTACTCATTAAACACTTCGATAAAGAGCTTCCAGTTACAGGAGACCGTGAACTCCCGACGACTCGCTGTCTTCATATCAGCCAATCGCCACGGCGCATGCAGCATCTCAAAATTACCGAGCCAGTCATCAATAGGCATCGACTCAGAACCGATATGAGCGAACACAAATCCCGCTCTCACGGCGGACGACACGGCCACCAGGCCAAATTCAGACATGTCGAAATGGGTCGCGCTTTCCATGCGGGGCGCCGCTGTTAAACGACCATCCAGCGCATAACACCAGCCGTGAAACGGACAGGCGAGTTGCCGGGTCTGACCTCGACCATCTGGTAGCAGGCGCATCCCGCGATGCCGACAGGTATTGGCAAACACTCTTATCTCACGATCGGTGCCCAAGATCGCCACCAGCGGGGTATCCGCAACGGTAAGCGCCACATAGTCGCCGGGATGCTCAAAATCATCCGCCCGACCAAAACCTATCCACCCGCCTGCAAACAGATGCTCCTGCTCAAGCGTGAAGATCCGAGCGTCGCGGTAACAGGCCGGCGGCAATGAATAGGCCTCGTTCGCCGGGCGCTTGACCTTATCGAGTGATGACATACGCCCATCATAACGGCTGTCCGGGGCAATGAACCGGATAAGTCGCGTTAAACCTCAAGACGTCATTTCTTGAACGGCGCCTAGAACATCTCTTGCGGGTCGATATCAACAGACCAACGGACCCGCCTGGCCTCAGCCAGGGATTCAAGACTCTCCAGCCACTCATCCAGAAACTGATGAAAGGCTGTTTCTCTCGCGCCGGTAATCAACAGCTGCGCTCGGTAGCGCCCCGCGCGGCGTTCCATTGGGGACGGTGTGGGGTCAAATATCTCGACGCCGCTTTGTGATCGGGTCAGCCGCGCCTGATTGGCGGCGCGGCGAAGAAATCGTAAGGGCTGATCGGCGGCCGGCGATTCCGCTCGCAGCAGGGCAAATCGACAGAAAGGCGGGTAGCTCGCCTGCCGGCGTTCATCGAGAAGAGAGGCTGCAAAACCGGCAAAATCGTGAACCACGACCCGACTGAGGGCTTCATGATTCGGGTGAGCGGTTTGAATCAGCACATCGCCCGATTGATCGCGCCGTCCGGCTCGTCCAGCGACCTGAATGAGCTGCTGGAAAAGGCGCTCGGGACCCCGAAAATCAGCGCTAAAAAGATTTTGGTCCGCGTTCAAAACGCAAACGAGCGTCACTCCATCGAAATCATGTCCTTTTGAGAGCATTTGGGTGCCCACGAGGATATCAACGCGGCGCTCCCGTACAGCCGCCAATACCTCATGCAGTTGATCTGAAGACGAAGCCGAATCGCTATCGAGCCGGGCGACCACAGCGTCTGGAAAGCGCTTGGCAAGCGCCTGCTCGATACGCTGCGTTCCCTCCCCTGAAAAGTACAGATCCTCGGCCTCGCACTCGGGACATTCATCTGGAGCCCTGGTCTGGCTACCGCAATGATGGCAGATCATCCGGTGGGTGCGCCGATGCAGCGTCATCAGGGCGTCACACCTTTTGCACGCCGCTTGCCAGCCGCATTGCCCGCATCCGACGACCGGCGCAAATCCCCGCCGGTTCACGAAAACAAGGGTCTGCTCGCCTTTTGACAGACGCTCTTTAATTGCCAGGACCGCCGCTGGCGAAAGACCGTCCGTCGCGGCCTGATGGTTCATATCGACTAAAGCAACCCGGGGCAAATCAGCACCGCCTGCGCGCTGGGGCAAGCGAAGGTGTGCGTAGCGCCCGGCAAGAACGTTCGCGAGACTCTCCAGCGAGGGCGTTGCCGTTCCCAGGATCACCGGGATATCGGCCATCTGCCCGCGCTTTACCGCCAAATCCCGCGCGCTGTAACGAAAACCATCTTTCTGCTTGTAAGAAAGATCATGCTCCTCGTCCACGACAATCAGACCCGGGCGAATCAGGGGCGCGAATATCGCCGAACGTGTCCCCAAAATCACCGAAGCCTCTCCCGTACGGGCTTGCCACCAGGCGAGGTGTCGCGCCGTGTCACTCAATCCGGAGTGAAGCACCGCCATGGGGGCCTGAATATGTTCACGGAATCGAGAGACGAGCTGAGGGGTTAGCGATATTTCGGGGACCAGCACGAGAGCCTGCTTCCCGCGCTCAACAACGGCCTGAACACAATCAAGATAAACCTCGGTTTTGCCGCTGCCGGTCACGCCGTCCAGAAGATGCGTCCCATAGGAATCGAACCCCTGCTTGATACGCTCACAAGCGGCGTGCTGCTCTGGATTAAGGGAGGTTTTCGGTCGAAGGGCCTGCGGCCGGGGCTCGTCGGGGATAAAGCACTCGATCCAGCCCCGCTCGACCATACGATGAATAGCGTCTGATGCGCCTGATAAAAAGACGCGCGACTTGCAGGCCAATGCAGCCT
>RGTL01000441.1 GCA_010025385.1 Gammaproteobacteria bacterium
CATTCACTCGCGAGGGTCTTTGGTGGCCTCGGGCGGCGTCTCTCTGCCCATCGGCTTACGGGGCGCTCGTGCGGGACTTAATCTCACCGCGCTCAGTTATGAGCTTGGGTATCCACTTGAATCTCTTGGTGCTCAGGGTGAATCGCAAATCGTCAGTCTTTATCTCACGAATCCTTTTATTCGAAAGCAAAATCTCGTGGTTTTTGGGCAGTTGAACGCTAGCCATGGCGAGTATTTGGATGAGATAAACGACAACGATGTCAGCTCTGACAAAACGCTGGATGCGGTTTCGGGCTCGCTCACGACCTATTGGCCAGACGGCCTGTTGGGTGGCGGCGTTAATTCGGTAACGCCGATGGTGACCTTCGGCGATCTGG
Source organism: Gammaproteobacteria bacterium (assembly GCA_010025385.1). Classification (GTDB taxonomy): domain Bacteria; phylum Pseudomonadota; class Gammaproteobacteria; order Arenicellales; family UBA868; genus UBA868. The sequence continues at coordinate 378 of RGTL01000441.1, forward strand.
ATTTAAGCGGCGCACCTGACGATCTGGCTATTGATCAGGCGTCTGCCCAGAAGGAGGGGACCTTTGGCAAATTCACCTTGCAGGCCAATCGCGAGCAGTCGCTGGGCATGAAAACACAGCTTTGGTTCTCGTTACTCACGCAGACGGCTTCGAAGAATCTTGATAGCTCACAGAAGATGTCTCTGGGCGGTGCGAGCGCGGTGCGGGCTTATCCAGGAGGTGAAGCCTCTGGTGATCACGGTGCACTGGTTACCCTAGAGCTGAGACGAATGCTGACCCCAACGCTGCAGGGCATCTTGTTTTACGACCAAGGCTGGATCCAGCAGTATCACGAAACGTGGACCGGTTGGGATAGCGCCAGCAGTGCGGCGAACCGGTACAGCATCAGCGGCTATGGCGCCGGATTAAAGTGGCGTCCTTCCAAAACGATTGAAATTGTGGGTTACATCGCCGATCGCATTGGATCGAACCCTGCCGCTGACGCGGACGGCAACGACAGCGACGGCACCAAATTCAGCCCGCGAGGTTGGCTCAGCATCGTCACGCAGTTCTAGTCGGCTCATCGCGGCGACGAACTCGGTGACGTCACTAAAAGTGACAAAATCGGCACCTGTCGGTGACTCAATGAGGCCAGGGGCGACCCTCAAATGCCCTTAAAATCACTTAAATCACTGAAAAATATCAGGAAAAAAATTTACTCTTAAAAACACTAAAAGTGACAAAAAAGTTATTGAAAGTGATATTCTATCGCCATGAACACGCGATTGAACTGCCGGGACCGAGGAATGAGGGATTTTCTTTTCCTCCTCCTCTCTCTTACCCTCACTTCGGCCCCGGCTTTTTCCAGCTCCTT
>RGTL01000442.1 GCA_010025385.1 Gammaproteobacteria bacterium
CGGAGCGGTTTCCCGGGCAATATCTGTCAGGATGACGCGCATCTCTTGCAGCACGCGTGCTTCAATGGTTTTTTCGCTCATAGGTTCACTATATCGCAGAAGCTGGACGCTTAGTTCCGGGATTTCGCCTGATAGCGGCCAAGCAAACTTTCTCAGTTAAATCCGACCGGTATCTTCCCGGCCACGTCGTCGTTGACTTTTAAGAAAGCCACCTATTTAAGAAAAAAAGTAAGGTGCTTTTTGTTGATTCGTGTAAACCACTGATGAGAATATGGGCTGTGCCATCTTTAGATTGCCCGACCCTAAGCCAGTAGATTATCCACGTGCCCGACACCATTACGTTCGATTCGGATCGGTTGAGGTTTAATCCACCGATTTTTCCTGAGAAGGTATTAAGGGAGATTCTCTCCGATCGATATGGCCTTACGGGCTCATTGAAGCACCTCGCCGGCGAGCGTGATCAGAACACCCTGGTCATTTCTGATAGCAGCGAGCAATTCGTACTCAAGATATCGGGTCCTGACGAGGCCCTAGAAACTGTTGATTTTCAGATCCAGGCTTTGCTGCACCTGCAAACAGTCGATCCGGAGTTATCGGTGCCGCGTCAAATACCTGACCGGTTCGGCAGACAGGCCAGCGTGTTGCACGACCGCACCGGTCAGACGCACTGGGTGCGACTTGTAAGCTTTCTCAAGGGCGAACCGGTCGATAATTATGATCAACTGAATATCAACACAATCCAATCGATCGGCCAGGTAGCGGGAAGATTGTGCGCAGCGCTTAAAGATTTTGACCATTCGGCGGCGATGCACTTCATGCCCTGGGATCCGCTCAACGGGATTATTTTCTCAAGGGAACTACGAGATAGCTACCTGCCGGAAGTCATTCGACCCCTCGCAGAACAGCATCTGGAGCGTCTTGAGGCCGACAGCCTACTCAGGATAAAAGCGCTTCCCAGCCAGGTGATTCATCATGATGCGCATCCAGGCAATATCATTTGCGAGCCGGGTCATCCGGCTCGGATAACCGGCGTTATTGATTTTGGCGATTTGCTTCGCAGGCCCGTGATCATGGATCTTTCGGTTGCGTTATCGAACGCCCTTCGCCATAACGGCTCTATCCTGGAGGCCACCTCTGCGATGCTGCAGGGGTACACTGAATACGTGCCCTTGTCAGAGGCTATGCTGGAACTACTCTACGATGCCTTGTGTGCGAGCTA
>RGTL01000443.1 GCA_010025385.1 Gammaproteobacteria bacterium
CGCAATCTCTTTGCCATGGACGGGGTGGCGGGCCTCACGCAAGCGCCGGTGGCTCCGGGTGAAAAATTTCAGTACCAGTTCCCGCTTGCCGATGCGGGAACCTATTGGTACCACTCCCATACGAAAGCCTGGTCGCAGGTTGCGCGCGGTCTGTATGGTCCGTTAATCGTTGAGGATGACTCTGATCCTCTCGTGGATCATGATCTAGTTTTAATGATCGATGACTGGCGTCTTACCGAAGCCGGACAAATCGATGAGCGGTCGTTTGGCTCGTTACATGACTGGAGTCATGGGGGGCGGCTTGGGAACTGGCTCACCGTCAATGGTCGATCAAAGCCTACCCTCACGGTAGGGTCTCAATCCCGACTTAGGCTGCGCATCATCAATGCGGCCAATGCTCGGGTCTTTGGCCTGCAACTGCCGATATCAGCCCAGCTGATTGCCCAAGACGGATTCCCCTGCCCCATTACGGCGGTGGATTACGTTGAGGTGGGACCGGCCCAACGTGCCGATCTCATCATCGACATCGGGTCTGAAGCGGTAACACTTGTCGAGACGCTTAACGGAAACCCAATTACCGCGGCGACCTTGGAACCGGTTGATGCAATCCAGGCAAAGGTAGAGAAAGCCAGCCTCAGCGCGCCCCAACTCAAACCGGCGCCGATCCAGGTCGACAAAACCATCGCTATCCGAATGCAAGGCGGTGCGATGGGCAACCTGAATGCAATGCATCTGCACGGTCACCACTTTTGGATTCGGAACGAAGCCGGATTGATCGAGCCCGGTCAGCGAGACACCTATCTTTTCTCCCGCGGCGAAAAAGCCAGTCTTATTTTTGAGGCGGATAACCCTGGGCTGTGGCTGTTCCACTGTCATATGTTTGAACACCACGCAGCGGGAATGGGCGCGGTAATTGAGGTGACTTAGCTTTTATCTCTCAGGCCTACGCACGAATATCTAGTTTGAAAGTGAGTTATGAGAATCTCGGACATATCCCCGCAGTCCCAAAGAGATAAGAGCAGACTCGGGCGTTGCCTTATCCGGCCCAGTCGCTCTCGCGCACCGGTAGCGCTGATATTCCTTCTGACTCTGACCGTATTTATTTTTGAGTCAGCGCTTGCTCAGGCGGACGACATCGGGCTACGGCCAGTCAGCTCGTCGTTGCAGATTATTGCCCCACCCCCTGCGCCTACTATTCGCC
>RGTL01000444.1 GCA_010025385.1 Gammaproteobacteria bacterium
AAGAGGTCGTCCGTGTCGGGCGCACCCGCAGTCCCTTTGAGCTGGGACTCGGCTGGCTGGTCGACTTCAAAAAACCGCTTTTCAATGGCCGATCGGCGCTACTCAGAGAGCAGGAAAAAGGCTCTCGGTATCGCTTTGCCATGCTCGATGTCGAGGGCAACAAACCTGCGGAGCACTCCTTTATTCTCAAAGGCGACAAGCAGGTGGGCACCGTGACGTCCGCCGCCTGGTGCCCTACGGCCAAGGCCAATATCGCCTATGCGCAGATCGAGATGCCCCACGGCGCCGTAGGAGATGAACTGGTTGCGGAAATTTACTACCAGCGAGAGCTGCATTGGACTCGTTTACTGGCGCCCTGCAAGGTGATTGACGCACCGATTTTTAAATCACCCAAACGTTGGCAGACGCCCGCACCACCCCATTGATCCGACGATTGCTCCGAGAGACGCCATGAACGCCATCGCGACTTCTGTAGATGATTCCTTTCAGCGCATGCGAGACAAGCTGGAGGCTGAAAAGCTGCGTCCGCATCACGCCATGGACCCCTACTTCTATCGCTCCCATCTGGTGCACGAGCAGGAACTCGAGCACCTTATTTTCAAGAGCTGGATTTATGCGCTGCATGCGAGCGAAATTCCCTCCGCTGGTGACTACCAGCTCGTCGAAATCGGTGAAGACTCGATCATCGTCGCGCGCACCGAAACCGGCGATATACGGGCCATGCACAACATTTGTCGCCACCGCGGCGCGCGGGTTTGTGAAGAGCTGAGCGGTAACCGCAAAACCTACGTCTGCCCCTACCACGGGTGGGTCTATAACGTGGATGGTTCACTCAAAGCTGCGCGCGAAACTCATGTTATGCCTGACTTTGACGCCGCCGCACACGGCCTGAAGCCGGTTAATTGCGTGACCTATATGGGTCTGGTGTTTATTAATTGTGACCCCGATGCCGGCGATCTGGTGGCGTCGCTTGAGAACATTCGCGAACCCCTCGGCGCCTATGATCTCGAGCACGCCAAAGTTGCGCACCGTAAAACCTATCGGGTTGAGGCGAACTGGAAACTGGCCATCGAGAATTATCTCGAGTGTTATCACTGCGCCACGTCACACCGCGCTTACGCCAAAATGCATACCTTGAAGGATCTGGAGGAGAAATCAGCGCCCGTGGTGGCGAAGATGCTGGAGAATGCCGACGAGATC
>RGTL01000445.1 GCA_010025385.1 Gammaproteobacteria bacterium
TTATCCGGCGACACGCGCATTGATCTGTTGCGCAAGCACGGCTGCAAGTTCTGGGAGCCCTGGGCCGATAAAGACGGACGGGTACCGAGCGCCTACGGCAACTTCTGGCGCAACTATCCCGTGCATGACGACGGCGAGGCGGGCTTTAACGATCAGATTCGCTACGTTATCAACGAGTTAAAAGAGCGCCCCCAGAGCCGCCGACTGGTGGTTTCCGCCTGGGCGCCGGGTAACGCGCAGACCAGCGCCTTGCCGCCATGTCATGCGTTCTGGGTGCTCAACGTGCAGCAGGACGAGCACGGCGAGCCCATGCTCTGCCTGCATTTAACCCAGCGCAGCTGCGATGTGGCGCTTGGGCTGCCCTACAACATCGCAGGCTACGCCTTTTTGCTGGAGCTGATCTCGCGCTTTACGGGCATCAAGCCGGGCTACTTCGGCCACACGCTGATTGATGCGCACATCTACACCGCCAAGGCCGACGGCTCTATGGCGGAATACGATCACGTGCCGGGTCTTGAAGAGCAGCTCACCCGCGCGCCGCGCGCGCTGCCGCGCCTTGAGATCAGCCCGAGCATCACCGAGCTTGATGACGTGACCGCGCTTTTGGAAGCAGACACCGACACCCTGCTTGAGACCTTTCGTCTGCACGACTATCAGCCGCACACCGCGCTGCAATTTAAAGTCGCGGTCTGACGCGCGTGCCGACCGACGACGGCAAGTCGATACGCGCGGCGATTGTCGCTGCCCAATCGCGATAACCGCGTGGTCACTCGCGCACAGTTTGCAAACGTCGCCTGCTTTGATTCTGTGCAGAGCGCCATCAAGGATTGCACGGGCGATATCTGGTTTATCGGCGGCGCCAAGCTCTACCAGGCCGCGCTTGATTACTGCGACTTCATTGATGTGATGTGGGTGCCCGATGAGGTCACAGGCGACGATCTGGTTTATTTTCCTGAGCTTGCTGAAAACGCCTGGCGGGCCGGCCCCAAAACGCCGCTAGAAGAGGATAACCGCCTGATTTGTCAGCGCTTTTATCGCCAGTAGATGGACGTCTCCACGATCTTTGAGGACCTCAATGACGCCCAGCGCGAGGCCGTTGGCGCCCCGCCGGGGCCGATGCTGGTGCTGGCCGGTGCCGGCAGCGGCAAGACGCGCGTACTGACCTATCGCATTGCCTATCTGGTGCAGGCGTTACAGGTT
>RGTL01000446.1 GCA_010025385.1 Gammaproteobacteria bacterium
AACGCGACTCGAATATTCTGGATTTTTGCCTTGTCGCACGTCGTATTGTGGACCCTCGTGCCCACCCTCTCCCGGCACGAGCTCGATACGGACAGCATGATGCACTTTGCCTGGGGGCAGGAGTGGATGGGGTCTTATCACCTTCATCCCCCCATCCTGCCGTGGGTCGTCGCGGGCTTTCTTGAACTCCTCGGACCGCAGAACTGGTCTTACAACCTACTCACACAGCTTAACTTTCTTCTCGCGTTTTACTGCATCTGGCGCCTCGCACGGGAAGTACTGCCTCCTATCGCAGCCGTGACGGCTGTTCTCTTATTGGAGTTCATCCCCTATTTCAGCATCTTCAGTATGCGACTCAATCACAGTTCGATGCTGATTTCGATCTGGGCCGCCACGATTCTTCTTGCCTTTCTCGCCATTACCCGAGGTCAGAATCGATATTGGATAGGTCTGGGCATTCTCGCGGCTGTTGCCATGCTAACCAAATATTACTCCGCCGCCATGCTGCCAGGTATTGCGCTGTATTTACTCCTCTTCAAAGAAGGTCGCTTAACATTAAAAACGATCGGCCCGTATCTCTCGCTGATCATCTTCGTCAGTATTATGGGCTGGCACATCTGGTACGTTTTGGACCGGGAGTTAGGCACGATTGGCCATGTCGCGGATTACGTCGGTGACGACTTCTCGTTGCGTTGGTCGGGCATCAGATTTCTTCTGGCGCAAGCACTCTATCTTGTCCCGTTATCGATCGTTTACTTCTCGATCCGATGGCGTGGTCGCCACGCCACCCAAGACCCCGGCGCCCGCGATACGTACCAGGCGGCCAAGAGCGGGCGGCGCTTCATTTACTGGATGTTTCTTTTTCCGCTTCTGGGAACCGCAATAGTCGCGTTTTCGGCCGGAATCGGGGTTTCCAGCCGATGGGGTGGCCCCACTTTAAATCTCGCCGGAATTGTTGCGCTGCTCGTTTGGCCAATCCCGCGTGGATTCCGTGGATTCGATTGGATCTCCAGATCGGTTGGCGTGTGGCTACTCGGCGTAACGTCGCTGCTTCTGATCACTGGCGCTGCCAGTTCGGATCGCGACATGTATCACTTTCCCGGTAAAGAGCTGGCGACTGAAATTACCCAGCGCTGGCGGGACCAGATGGGCGTCCCGTTGAGGATTGTCGGTGGAGGTCATGTGGCGCCGGACAGCAT
>RGTL01000447.1 GCA_010025385.1 Gammaproteobacteria bacterium
CCAAAACCGTCAAGGGCAACTCGATGTTGTGCCTTATTTGATGAATGAGTCGACCTTCGAACATTTAGCGCGCGGGCTCTCTCAGCGGATGCGTTTTTTCGAAGCGTTATTGAATGATATCTATGGCGAGCGCCACTTATTGGCTGATGGCTCAGTTCCGGCTGATTTACTGTTCTCCAACCCTGAATATCTTATCGAGGCGCATGGATTAAATCCGCAAACTCCATGGGTCAGCTTCTTAGCGCATGATTTAGTGCGAGACAGTTCTGGTCAGTGGTTTGTTTTGGGGCAAAGTACGCGTGCGCCAGCGGGCCTTGGTTATGTGCTCGAGCGGCGACTGATTATGTCGCGCGTGATGGGGTATTTGCTGCGCCGGATGTCAGTGAAGCGGTTATCCGGATTTTTTAGGACCCTGCGGCAGTTCTTGCGCGCCGACAGTCGTGATCAGGATTTATCGATTTTGCTGACTCCCGGTCAATCCGTTGAAAGCTATTTTGAGCACGCATTTTTAGCCAACCATTTGGATTTTACATTGGCCGAGGGCGACGACCTGACAGTCCGTGGTAATCGGTTGATGTTGAAGACCTTAAGTGGTTTGCGTCCGGTTTCTGGGGTGCTGCGTCGAGTGACCGATCAAGATATTGATCCCTTGGAATTAAATGGCTTCAGTCGACAGGGAACACCAGGGTTAATGGACGCTGTCCGCCGTGGCGGCGTACGCATGGCGAATGTACCGGGTTCTGGAGTGATCGACTCACCATTATGGATGGGGCGGCTCGAAGGTCTGTGCCAAAAGCTGTTGGGTGAAGATCTCATTTTGAAAACCCTTCCGGCTCTGTGGTTGGGTGATCCCGATGAGCGTGAGGAGTTTGAATCACTGTGGCCTGATGTCTTGGTCCGTCATGCGTCGGCATTTCCGGCCGGCGAGTCGTTTGTGGTTCGGGATCTTCCGGATGCCGAGCGTCAAGTCCTGAAAGCACGCATTGATGCCGATCGACCGAGTTGGGTTGCCTGGCAGGCGATTGCTTTAGAAACCGTGCCAGTCGCAGAAGGGACAGCCCGAGGTGAAGCCCATGCTGTCTTGCGGATGTATACCGCTCAGTCACAAGATCAAAAAGTGGATGTGATGCCGGGTGGACTGGCCTCTTGTAACCATGATGCCTCTTGGGCGCAACTGCGGCCGAACACCCCCGAGCGAT
>RGTL01000448.1 GCA_010025385.1 Gammaproteobacteria bacterium
CGGCGCGCTGCGTCGTCGCCTTCGATGATCCAGCTCTGTGGTAGTCTCATGGTCCACGACTACTCTACTTTCCTGCCCGGCAGCACAGCACAACGACGAGAGCCCAGGATAAGCGAGCGACTGGGCTGGGACCCGAACAGAGACACCCGAAGGCGGCGTGACTGTGCGCGTTGTTGCGAAGTCTTGATGGGAATAGGACCCGATCGCCATGCCAAGCGCGATTGGCGGATTGACGCCTGAGTATCGAGGAGCCGACATTCGCTGCGGCCTGAACGAACGACTGGGGTGCGGAACAGACCCGACTTTTGCTCACGCTGCTATTGCTGACGCAGCATCCATTTTCGTTTGCGGCAGGTCGACTGCTGCCCCGCAGCGAAGTCATCGAACCGGACGTTCACCAGCGTCAACAAAGCCCGAGCCGACACCGCCCATTCGCCGCAACCAGGCCAGACAGGGATGATGCGGGACTTTCAGACTCGTGCGGGCGCAGCTAATGCTCGTGCAGAAAGTGTTTGCCCATGCAGCGCTGAAAACTTAGCAACGCAGAGATTTCGCCAGAGCAGTCATTGAACACCGCACAAAGGCGCAAATTTCAGGCCGCCTTTTCGCTGCAATTGGATTCGACCAACGCAGCGCGGACGAAACCGGACTTTTGCGGGTGCAGCGAATTTTCTCGCATTGCACTTTCGACGAAATAGGTTTCAGTCCAACCCCTTCCGAGCAACAGAAGACTTTCCGGTCACCTGAGTTATCCATGACCACACCCAATCAATGACCGAGCGCTCTGCGCAGCATGTTCAGCGCCACGAAAATCAAGAACACCGCGAAGATCCGTTTGAGCGGCTTAGGGTTCATAGCGTGTGCAATTTTCGCTCCGTAGGGTGTTGTAATCATAGTCATGGAAATTACGATGAGGAAAGCTGGCAGGTTGATGGCACCGATAGTCATCGGCGGCCTGACGGAGGCTGGAATTTCGACGATCAGGAATCCGGGCAAAGCCGGGATGGATATCGCCAAGCCGAAGCCTGCAGCGTTTGCGACAGCCCGATGAATGGATATGCCGTGCAGGCTCATCATCGGAACGCCGAAGCTGCCGCCACCGATGCCCATCAGGACCGACAAAAACCCCAGCAGAGGAGACAGTGTTGCACGGGCGCTACCCTCAGGCATTTTTCGGCAATTTGCCAGCTCTGAC
>RGTL01000449.1 GCA_010025385.1 Gammaproteobacteria bacterium
TTTTGGCTATGTAGCTCAGCTGGTTAGAGCACGGCACTCATAATGCCGGGGTCGGTGGTTCGAGTCCACCCATAGCCACCATTCGCTCATCGTTGAAAGCGCCTATCGATCAAAAAAGCCCGTGAGATCTGGCGTCGGGCTTTAGTTTTGAGTTACTGCCTGTAGGGTCTGGCAATGGTTGTTTGGCGAGACTTCCTTTTCGCATTTGAGCCTTCTCGGTCATCTTTGCCTTTAGAACTGGGCTTAGGCCGCCTTTTGCCAGACCCCAAAGTACTCCATTCTGTTGTGCTGACCGCCGCTTTTGAAACGACACGTTGCGTTAATTTGCAATGCGATTAATGTTCTTTCCATAAACGAGTGAAAAGTCGAGGAATCCCATACATGAACATGTTCGCGTCGCAAACGAGCATGTTCGATATGTCGGTCTACTCCCTGCGGATCGACGAGCGTTGCTGGATGAACCGCTCGAAGGAAGTCTAGATAGTGTTCGTCAGTCACTGCGCTGACCTCAGCCTGATATTCTGACCAGAGATGCTCGAATGAGGTTAGGGGTCTATTTCGGTCGTAGGTGAAATTCTTATCGGGTGCGGACACGACGAACCGTCCGTCAGGCTTGAGTACGCGAAACACATCCTCGATGATCCGTATCGGATTAGCGATGTGTTCGATTACATGATTCATGATCACAAAATCGTACTGCGCATCCGAAAACTGAGTGAGCGAGTCGGTATCGAGATCAACAAGATAATTAACGTCCACAAAACGTTTGGCTTTTAGTTCAGGGAACTGACGGATAGCTTCTTCTTTGCTTAGTGCGTCACAGTACTCAGTGGTGCAGCGATTGTTAAGTTTGGCCGGGCTGTCCAAAGCGCCAATTTCGAGACCGTTACCTCGTAATTGGCGGTAGCCCGTGTTGCGGTGTCGTGTGCGAACTCCTGTTTTCGCGACAAGCGCGCCGACGATATTGCGGGCCGTTGTGGGCAGATTCCGTAATCGACTCATTCGGATGTAACGCGCTATCTGGGATTATTGAGGATACCAGCGGTTAGACGCGTGAGGGGACGACGCTGCATACCGGCGCTGTCGAAATTGGCTGGATCCAGCCAGGTCTCAAATGCGGCTTTGAGTGCGGGCCACTCGGAATCGATAGCCGCGTACCAGGCCGTGTCGCGATTTCTGCCTTTCGGTACAGCC
>RGTL01000450.1 GCA_010025385.1 Gammaproteobacteria bacterium
GGAGTACTTAGCCTTCGGAGGTGGTCCTCCGATCTTCAGACAGGATTTCACGTGTCCCGCCCTACTTAATACGTCCAATCAAACTTCCCATACGGGACTGTCACCCACTATGGTCACCCTTTCCAGAGTGTTCTGGTCATTCTCATGGCTCGGCTGGTCCGCGTTCGCTCGCCACTACTAGCGGAGTCTCTATTGATGTCCTTTCCTCCGGGTACTTAGATGTTTCAGTTCCCCGGGTTCGCTCTTTTAACCCTATGTATTCAGGTAAAAAGTACCTGGTTAACCCCATTATTGATCACCCCGAAGGGTAACAATAACAGAGTATCAGGTGGGTTCCCCCATTCGGAGATCCATGGATCAAAGCTTATTCTCAGCTCCCCATGGCTTATCGCAGAGTATCACGTCCTTCATCGCCTCTTACTGCCTAGGCATCCACCAAACGCCCTTTTCGCGCTTGATTTGATCCAGAAAGAGCAAAACTCTTTCCGATCAAAAGTCATACTATTTCTGTTTGTCCTATCGCTTCGCTGCTTGAGGACTAATCCCCAAACACCAAACCGATCAACAAACAGCGGTTAGTGTAAAACTGCTCGCGTGCTCGAAGCACAGATGACCCTCACGCGGGCCATCAGCAGTTCTGATGTTTTCTCTCTAAACGATGTCAATCTTCGTCCGATTGGACGGCACAATGCCCAAAGGCACTGAACGGTCAAATCATCAAAGGCGATGGTGGGTCGAGGAGGACTTGAACCTCCGACCTCACGCTTATCAGGCGTGCGCTCTAACCACCTGAGCTACCGACCCATCTGGTGGAGCCTATCGGGATCGAACCGATGACCCTCTGCTTGCAAAGCAGATGCTCTCCCAGCTGAGCTAAGGCCCCATACTTGATTGGCGCCTCCGGCGCCGCCCACTCCGTGCCGGGCCTTGCCCGGTTTGGCGCGAGCGCCCAAGGCTCAGGACCCCAACCCGCCAAGGGCGGGCGCGGAGCGTGCAGCAGCGAAGCTGCCACTAAAACTGAAGAGATATGAGGACGGTTCGGCTCATAATGCTGCTTTGATTGCAGCTCTGCTAAGTGTTCCACGAGACCAGCAAGCCAGTCTGCTAGGAACATCCTTAGAAAGGAGGTGATCCAGCCGCAGGTTCCCCTACGGCTACCTTGTTACGACTTCACCCCAGTCGCTGA
>RGTL01000046.1 GCA_010025385.1 Gammaproteobacteria bacterium
CACGGCTTTCTTAACGATCTTCAGCGAAACATGGGTTTTATTCGGCCAACTCTTTTATTTTCCGAAAGCCTTCGTGGTGTTACCCATCGCGCTTTGTTTATTCTGGACGAAGAACCTGGTTAATTTCATGGACGGGGCAGACGGCCTCGTCGGCGTTCATAGTCTGTTGATCAATATGGTGCTGTCCTACTGGTTTTGGCTTCATGGTGGGTCGGGTCTTGCGCTTCTTTGCATGGCTAATGCTGGAGCGACTTTCGGGTTTTTGGTATTCAATTGGGCGCCGGCAAAAGTGTTTCTGGGCGACAGTGGAAGTTTATTTTTAGGCGCCTGGCTCGGGGTATCAATGGTTCTCGGGGCGAACCGCTACGGTATTCCTGTTGAGGCGTTTTTAGTGCTTGGCGGCTTTCTTTTTTTCGACTCGACCTTCACTCTTTTTCGGCGTATGTTGATGGGTCGCAATCTGCTGAGTGCGCATCGTGAGCACCTTTATCAACGTCTTGTGCTGAGCGGATGGAGTCATTCATCCGTAGCTGTGGCAACTGGGATTCTCACTTGCCTGATGGCGCTGATTGCCAACGTTATTGTGACCAGGCCTGAGCTTGGAAGTTGGCTCTTCTTGAGCGCAACTGCTATCCTCGCTTTATTTGGCGGCTATGTTGTCGCCAAGGGAAAAACGAGGCCAGCACAGTAGCAAACACCCATGGGTCAGTCGCTTATCCAATCGCTTAAAGGCTCGCTTAAGTACCTGCTCAGTCGGTGGCCCGTGCTTTTGCACGATGCGGGTTCCGTGGTGCTCGCATGGCTCGGGGCATATTGGTTTCGTTTTAATCTCGATCAAATCCCCGACGTCTTTCTGGGTCAGGCGTTAGCCATGCTCTGGATAGTAGTACCCGCTCATCTCATTTTTTTCGCCACCTTTGGCGTACATCGCGGCGCCTGGCGCTTTACCTCTACCTATGACCTTTCGGTAGTCATTAAGTCGGTCGTGGCGGGGACAATCGTGTCTGCGGCTGCGATCTTCTTTGCAACGAAATTGGTCGCGGTTCCCCGGTCGGTTTTTCCGTTGCACGGCTTGTTCTTGATCGGGCTCTTAATAGGTGGGCGCATTGTCTATCGACTGTTCCGTGATGGACAGATTCGACGGTCGCGAGGTCGGCGGGTGCTGATCGTTGGTGCAGGGGCGGCCGGCAATATGTTGCTGAGAGACTTGCAGCGCAATTCGGAGCTCGATTACCACGTCGTTGGGTTGATTGACGATGATCTTAGCAAGAAGGGTCGCGAAATTCAGGGGGTCCGAATACTTGATCGCTGTTCGTCGATACCGGCTCTGTGTCGGCTGCTTCGAATAGAGCTTGTACTTATCGCGATTCCAAGCGCCACGGCTCAGGAGATGCGAGCGGTCGTCGATTATTGTGCGAGGGCAGGGGTTCGGTTTCGTACATTGCCAAAGGTTCAGGACATCCTGGACGGTAGTGCGTCCAGCATGGATCTGCGATCGGTTGAGCTGGATGATTTACTGGGTCGAGATCAGGTGGCGCTTGATTGGGAGGCCATGTCGGAGATGATTCGCGACCAACGGGTATTGATTACAGGCGGCGCCGGATCAATCGGTAGTGAGCTCTGCCGACAGGTTGCCCGCTTGGACCCTCAGGAGGTCATTCTTGTTGAGCAGAACGAGTTCAACCTTTACAGCCTGACGCTCGAGCTTGAAAGTAAATTCCCTGATGTACGCTTCAGTCGACTTCTTGCAGACGTTTGTGATTCGGTCTCAATGCGGTATATCTTCAACAAACACCATCCGCATATTGTCTTCCACGCGGCGGCCTACAAACATGTGCCGATGCTGCAGGATCAGATTAGAGAGACGATCCGAAACAACACCTTCGGGACGAAGGCGGTAGCGGACGCTGCCATTGAGGCGGGCGTAGCCAAGGTGGTGTTGATCTCGACTGATAAGGCTGTTAATCCAAGCAGTCTGATGGGTGTGAGCAAGCGCCTAGCCGAAATGGTCGGCCAGTTGAATAACCTCTCCGGCGCAACCCGATTTGTTACCGTTCGATTTGGTAATGTGCTCGGTTCTGCAGGCAGTGTGGTTCCACTATTTGAACAGCAAATTCGAAATGGAGGCCCGGTGACGGTGACGGATCCTCAGATGACCAGGTACTTCATGACTATTTCAGAGGCGTGCCAGCTCATTTTGCAGGCTTGTGCGATGGGCGCTGGAGGCGAGATTTTTGTTCTGAATATGGGGGAGCCGGTGAGGATTGATTATCTTGCGCGTCAAATGATTCGCCTGGCGGGAAAAGTGCCGGACGATGAGATTGAGGTCCGTTACACAGGATTACGACCCGGTGAAAAACTCTCGGAAGAGCTCTTTCATCCTGACGAGCGACTTACCCCGACGTCAAATGAAAAAATTCTGCTTGCAGAGGGACGGTCGATTGACTCTGCCCATTTCTGGGAATTGTTCGCGGAGTTAGGTGAGGCCGTAGAGGTTTATGATCATGTTCGAGCGAAAGAAATAGCCATATCGTTGGTGCCCGAGTATGAGCTCAGGGACGCGGGGAGGAGTGATCCGACGGCCTACGTGGCATGAAGGCTTCTTCGGACTTTAGGGCTGCGTGCTGAGGATGAGAAAAATAGCAAACGCTGGCTGGTTAAAAAGATAAATCGTGCCTGGCGTTATCCGTTCGTGTGCGAGGATAGAACCGCTTTCAAAAGATGGGGAAAACTGGGCAATTCCAGCGCTTGGGGCACCGGGGACGTCTTGCCTGAACGAGCTGGCAAGTTCGACCATTCGCACGTTATCGGGGCTGACTCCGATCGTTATCCAGAGTTCGTGGTGAGCCAGGCTATTTCGATTCCCAATAACGTAACGAGCGGCGAGAGGGTCTTGAGTGCCGGGCACGGTCGCGTGGACAAGAATCTGATAACGTTTTGAGGCCTTTAATCGCGCTTTTAAGGCTGATAATTTGCCCTGCTGTTTCACAAGGCGATGTTGACTCGATTTTTTTTCGGAAGGTCTGTAAAGAACAGTCGATGCCATAAGTTGGGTTGGTGTGAGGGTTTTTTTCGGGTCGGCCGTTTCGTTTTCCGTGGGAACAACGACGAGATATTCGATTTGAGAGCTCGCCCAAACGGCCGAGTCACCTAAGGTGGCCATTGCCGAGAAAATCCCGGTCGCAAATAGCACATTTTTTAACAGACCCATACGCTGACTCTCTTGGTCAATATGTGATTCCTTCCATCGCGCCACTGGCCAAGACCGAGGCGAGATCGGCTACAGACTCTGATTCAGGGTCTAATTCGTCAAGTACCCAGCTGCAAAGCTCAGCCCGCGCGATAGCGTCTGGAAGCTCAAGAACAATCCGCATTTTGACCGGGGAAATCATTTTGAAAACGGTTCTTTCCTGAGAAAGTAATCGGCCTATCCCTGATGGATCGATTTTCGCCTCTTCTTCGAATATGAATGAACCACCGGTTCGACTCAATCTTATCTCCAAGATGCCAAGGTGCGTGGCCCGAAGTCGCAGCCGAGTCTGTAGAAACAGCATCTCTGCTTCGCCTGGCAGTGGCCCAAAGCGGTCCAGCATTTCCAGCTTCAACTCATATAGCTCGGCCTCATCGAACGTAGACGCCAGGCGCTGATAAAACACCAGGCGGGAGTAAACATCGGGCAGATAGGTATCGGGAAGAAACGCACTTGCATAAAGATCTATGTCTGTCTTTTTTTCATCCAGGCTTGGGTCAAGACCAGACCTGAGCTGACCGCTGTCGGCCAGACTGTGGATCGCGCGATTGAGGTACTCTGTGTACAGCGAGAATCCAATCTCTTCAATTGCGCCGCTTTGATCCTCGCCGAGAATCTCCCCGGCTCCGCGAATCTCTAGGTCATGGTTTGCCAGAGCAAATCCGACCCCTAAATCAGTAAGCTCAGCAATAGCGGTGAGGCGTCGCTCAGCGGTCTCGCTAACAGCCGCGGGATCAGGCGTTAATAAAAAAGCGAAGGCCTGGTGCTTGGAGCGGCCGACACGTCCCCGCAGCTGGTGAAGTTGGGCGAGACCAAAGCGGTCTGCTCGATTAATGATGATAGTGTTAGCGGTAGGGACATCTATCCCACTTTCAATAATTGTGCTGCAGACCAGGATATCAAAGCGTTGATGGTAGAAGTCCCGCATCACGGGTTCCAACTGGGTTCTAGGCATCTGGCCATGGGCCACCTGGATGCCGGCATTTGGCAGGAGTTGCCGTAAATGCTCGGCCATCCGTTCGATACTGCTTACATCGTTATGCAGGAAATAGACTTGCCCGCCCCTATGCAGTTCACGTCCACAGGCCTCTTTAATGATTGCTTCTGAATAGGGTTGGACGGAGGTCTGAATCGCTACACGCCCGGCGGGAGGGCTGGCAATGAGCGAAACCGACTTAATTCCCGAGAGGGCGATATTCAGCGTACGAGGTATAGGCGTAGCCGTCAGTGTAAGCACGTCTACCTCTTCGCGCATTTGCTTCAATCGCTCCTTTTGGCGCACCCCGAATCGATGTTCTTCATCAATAATCACCAGCCCCAAACCTCTGAATCGTATGTCTTTTTGCAGCAGTCGATGCGTGCCAATAATGATGTCGACGGCACCATTGGCCAGGTCTTCAAGAATCTGTTTCGCATCGCGATCGGACTGAAAACGAGAGAGTGATTCGATGCGAATAGGGTATCCCTGCAGTCGACTGCGGAAGGTCTCGAGATGTTGGGAGGCCAGGAGCGTCGTGGGGGCCAATAGGCTAACCTGATGGTTATTGTGCACGGCAATGAATGCGGCCCTGAGGGCGACCTCTGTCTTCCCAAAGCCCACATCGCCGCAGACCAGCCGATCCATTGGGTTTGGGGCTTTAAGGTCATTTATAACGGCCTCGATGGCCGCTTCCTGATCGGGGGTTTCCTCGTAGGGAAATTCAGACCGAAAGCGCTCATACTCGATGACCGGGACCTCAAACGGCGTTCCGGGGCGGACGGTGCGTAAGGCCTGAGTCTTAAGAAGCTCAGCAGCCACGTCGAACGCACGCTTTTGAGCGTGCTGACGGGCCTTTATCCAGTGATCACCCCCGAGTTTATGAAGGGGCGCGGTATCGCCATCTCCACCAATATAGCGAGACAGCACGCCAATGTTCACCACCGGTACGTAAAGCTTGCCGCCGCCTTCGTAAGCGACTACCACGAATTCGCCTCGCTGGCCGTCAATCTCAATAAATTCAAGACCTTTGAATCTCCCTACACCGTGGTCGGCGTGAACGATGGGGTCATCTGTCTTGAGCTCGGCAATTGAACGGATAATGGCCTCCGGGTCGATACTTCGGCCGCGGCGTTTTTTTCGGCCGCTTCGCCCGCCATACAACTGAGATTCAACAATGAGCTCTACCCTGTCACCCTCAAGCAACAGCCCCCGATCAAGAGGCGAGATGATGAGCCCGGGGTGCTCGTTCGCGCCCTCTAAAAATGCCTGCCAGGAGCCCATTCGTTCGGTCTTGATTCCGTACGAATGAAGCAGGTCATTTAGCGTATTAAGCCGGTTTTCAGACTCCACGCTGAGCGCGACGGCTGGACCTCCGGATTTTTTTAAGCGATTGACAAGGGCTGAGAAGGGTTCGGCCGAATGATGGTCAACCTGGTAATTCGGTGGATCGAGAGCCTTTTTGCAGGAGTCAGAAATATTTTTGCTGTGGCCCGTGGTGATACAGACGTGCTCGTATAGTCTGGATAGGACCTCAGATGGTGTCAGTGCTAATAGGTCAGGAGGCAGTGGCGGACGTTCTGCATCCAGCGAAAAAAGATTAAATCGATCATTCAGCCGAGCCCATTCCACGGCGAGCAGGCTCTCGATGTCTTTTGGAAATATCCAAGCAGTGTCCGGTGGAACATAGTCAAACAACGAAGCGGGGTCATCAAAAAAGAGGGGCAAATAAAACTCGATGCCGGCGGGAAATCGCCCAGCCGTCACATTTTGATAGACAGCCGATGCTTGAGGATCGCCCTCAAACGCTCGCCGATAATTGCGTCGAAACGTCTCAATAGCGTTTGCATCGGTCGGAAACTCTCTAGCCGGCAAAATGGAAAGGAAAGATGCGTCTCCGAGTGATTTCTGCGTGATGGGGTCAAAAAAGCGGATCTTTTCGAGCTCTGTCCCGAACAGGTCAAGTCGAAAAGGTCGCTCCGTTCCTGTTGGGAAAACGTCGATGATTCCACCGCGTACTGCAAAGTCGCCAGGCGCGCTAACTTTTGATACCGGTAAATATCCGCAGTCAATGAGTCGGTCACGAAAACCGGAGGAGTCAATCTCCTGACCGGCCGCAAGGGTGAAACTGTTTGCGCGGATAAACGCGGTAGCGGATAGGCGAAGCAGTAATTGCTCGACGGTGACCAGCAACACCGCATGAGGTTGACTTAAGGAGGCAAGCGCCGCTATTCGTTGCGATACGATCTCTGGATGAGGGGAAAAACGGTCGTAGGCAAGAGTTTCCCAGCCCGGAAAACAAACCACTTGATCACTGTTCCGGCCTAAAAAGAAGCGGATCTCGTCGTCTAACGCATGAAACTCGCGAGGTGACTCGGCTACGACAACTAAAAACGGTCGTAAGGTGCTCTCGGTCGCTATGTTTAATCCGAGCGCTGCTCCAGGGAGTCTTGGCCACCTTATCGATGGACCCTGTTTAGCACGTAGTGGGGCGGTCTCGGAGGTAGGCACTAATCAAACGAGCGAAAGAAGAGCGGGGTATTTTAACGTAAACTCGCGAATCGTCTCTGTCGTTTATCAGTTCGATGATGAGCAGAAATTCAACTCGCATGATGTTTCCAGAAATATGGGTGATCGTTCCTGCGGCCGGTCTCGGTCAGCGCTTCGGATCCAAAATCCCCAAGCAGTACGCCACGATCCGAGGCCGGGCAATCCTCTATAGAACCATAGACCGGCTGGCCGGACTAAGTAGCGTCAGGACGATCTTGGTAGGGTTGCATCCAGACGACATCTGGTGGGATCACAACGAGCTGGGTAGTGGCTCAGCGATCCAGACATTCCTCGGCGGCCAGACCCGCATGCAGACTGTTTTCAATGGCCTTAAGCAGGTCGCTGAAAAGGCGCATCCGGACGCCTGGGTGCTCGTTCACGATGCCGCCCGGCCGCTCGTTAAAGTAGAAGACATCAAGCGATTACTTGCGCTGGCGGGGACAGATACCAATGGGGCGATTCTTGCGTGCCGCAGTTCGGATACGCTAAAAAAAGCTAGTCGAGCGGGGCGGGTGGAGCGAACCGAGGATCGAAATACCCTATGGCAGGCATTAACGCCCCAGTTGTTTCCGGCTCGTACACTTTTAGCGGCAGTTGCCGCAGCCCTGCGAGCCGGCATACCATGCACCGACGAGGCCCAAGCAATGGAGAACTCGGGATTTCAACCTAGGCTAATCGAATCAGGCCGAGACAATTTAAAGATCACCACGCCGAGTGACCTCGTCCTGGCGGAGGCCTTATTCGAGCAGCAGGAGTCTCAATGAGTGTTCGAATTGGACATGGCTTTGACGTTCATCGACTCGTGAAGGGCCGCGCTCTGACGCTGGGCGGGATTGGCATTCCTTTCGATCTCGGGCTCGAGGGCCATAGCGATGCCGACGTCTTGCTTCACGCGATCTGTGATGCGCTGCTAGGCGCTGCTGGCCTAGGCGACATTGGTTTGCATTTTCCAGATTCAGACCCTGCCCATCAAAATCGCAACAGTCGCGAGTTCCTTAGGCATGTGCATGCGCTTATCAGCGAAAGAGGATACGCCGTGTCAAATATCGATAGCACGATTGTCGCCCAGGCCCCTCGCCTTTCTGGATACGTATCATCTATGGAGGAGAACATTGCAAGAGACCTTGGTATCGCCCCCGAGCAGGTCTCTGTCAAAGCAACTACAACGGAAGGCCTCGACGCTACTGGCAGAGGGGAGGGTATCGCCGCGCACGCGGTGGCGCTAATCAGTAGTCAGGATTCTGGATGAGTACATAGAACGCGCCACTGCCGCCATCCCGGATCTGTGCCCAGCAGTAAGCCTGAACCTGAGGGAGCTCGCGAAGGGCGTCCAATGTCGCGATACGCAGGGGAGAAAAACCCTCCTCAGAGTGGATGCCTTTGCCCGTGATCACAAGTATGCAGCGCTCCTGAGCCAGAGAACAGTTCTTTATGAACTGGCGCAACTGTCTTTTCGCCGCAGCAACGGTAAGCCCATGAAGATCAATAAGGGAATCAGGAGGTATTGATCCTTTTTTTAACTGGGAAAAACGCTTTAGCGGAAGGCGAAGGCGGCGAAAGGCTTCGCCATCCTCCTCGACGGTGCCCGTATCAGGAGCGAGAGGCTGATTTCGCTTGATCGGGCGAAGCGGTCGAGGGGGGTTGGAGACCGTCCGTGGCCGCCGGATGGGTTGAACTTCTTTTACGGCCGCTCGAAAAAGGGCAGAGTCTTCGGCGGTTAATCCGTCACTCGATTTTTTCTTTCGCGACACGACAAAGACTTACTTGCCACTGTCCAGAAAACGTTTTGCATCGAGCGCAGCCATGCAACCAGTCGCTGCCGATGTAACCGCCTGTCGGTATACATGATCCATAACATCTCCCGCCGCGAAAACGCCGGGGACGCTTGTCGCCGTGGCGTTGCCATCAATTCCGGAAAGGACCTTGATATATCCGCCATTGATGTCCAGTTGGTCTCTGAACAAATCCGTATTTGGCGTATGTCCAATCGCGATAAATACCCCGTGGACATCGACGTTTTTGGATCCCTCACTCTGAGTGCCTTGGATACGAATACCTGTGACCCCTGTGTCATCCCCAAGAACCTCTTCGAGGGTGTGGTTCCACTCGATGCGGATATTGCCGTTGGCGCCAGTGCGGTCCATCAGCTGATCCTGCAAAATCGCTTCAGCCCGCAGCGAATCCCGTCGATGAACGAGGGTCACCTCTGAGCAGAGATTAGAGAGGTAGATCGCCTCTTCGACCGCCGTGTTGCCCCCGCCAATGACGGCAACAGGCTTATCCTTGTAGAAGAAGCCGTCACAGGTAGCGCAGGCGGACACGCCCTTGCCTTTAAACGCCTCTTCCGAGGGTAACCCAAGATATTGAGCGGAGGCACCCGTGGCAATAATCAAGGCATCGCACGAGTAGGAGTTGGTGTCTCCGTGAAGAGTGAAAGGGCGTGTTCCCAGCTCTGCTTTGTGAATATGATCAAAAATGACCTCGGTTCCAAAGCGTTCAACATGAGTAAGCATACGGGCCATGAGATCAGGACCCATGAGTCCGTGGGGGTCGCCGGGCCAGTTGTCCACTTCGGTTGTCGTCATTAACTGACCGCCTTGTTCGATCCCTGTGACAAGCACAGGCGAAAGATTAGCGCGGGAGGCGTAAACGGCTGCGGTGTAGCCTGCGGGTCCGGAGCCCAGGATTAAAAGTCTGCAGTGGCGGGTCATGGCCATTCGTAAATTGCTGTAAACGGGATAAGCTTATTGTCGCCGTTATCGGGTAGATAATCCAGAAAGGTCGTCCTGACTGGATCACCTTTTCCGGTGAAAACAGGCTCATCAGATATAATAGAACCTGTTCAATTTGAAGAATTTCTGAGCTCCGGTTTCTCTTGGCGCCCCCCAAAAATAAGAACATACGCGAGTCTGACGAGCGCGACATCTCCCCGAGGCTGGTTCGTCTGGGCCGTGAGGCGTTGGTCATCGGACTAGCTGCTCTGACCGGCTACCTTCTGATCTGTCTTATCACCTACTCCCCACTGGACCCCGGGTGGACGTCTACCGGTGATGGAGCGCCCACCCGGAATTTGGGAGGACGATTCGGTGCTTGGTTTGCCGATCTTTTTCTGCATGCGTTCGGCTACCCGGCGTATCTGTTCCCGGCTATCTTCGGCCTGATAAGTGCTCGTACGTTGCGCAACAAGACGCGTCCGAGTAGCCATTATCTCCGAGCTGTCCATGGCGTGGGTCTGGCGTTAACAGTGATTGCAGCCTGCGGTCTTGGCTACGTTCATTTCGCCCAAGCGGCGGTGAAGGGGACTTTTTTAGGCGGCGGCTGGTTGGGTCTGGTCATCGGTGGTTGGCTGCTGGAAGTATTCGGACCGGTAGGGGCCACGGTTATTCTTCTTGTGGGGCTTGTGGGGGGATTGTCCTGGGCCCTCGACGTGTCCTGGTTCACGGCGATGGATCGGATCGGCGAAGCGGTTTTCAGAGCGCTAGCTGCCGCCCGGGGCGTTTGCGTTGAATGGCTAGACAAGGCGAAGGGAGCGCGGTCTCGCCGGCAGCGTCAGGAGACGGTCGCGGAGATTCGGCGAGTCAGAGAGCATAAAGAACCCCCTCGA
>RGTL01000451.1 GCA_010025385.1 Gammaproteobacteria bacterium
CCACTTGGGCAGCCAGTAGTAAACCGCTGCGGTCATGGAGAACACCGCACCCGCCACCATCACGTAGTGGAAATGCGCCACCACAAAATAAGTGTCGTGGTACTGGAAGTCAGCCGGCGCGATCGACAGCATCAGGCCGGTGAAGCCACCCAAAGTGAACAGAATGAGAAAGCCGATGCAAAAGAGCATGGGAGTCTCAAAGCTCAACGCACCGCGCCACATCGTCGAGATCCAGTTAAAGACCTTCACGCCGGTCGGCACCGCAATGAGCATGGTGGCATACATAAAGAACAGCTCACCCGCAATCGGCATGCCCACCGTGTACATGTGGTGAGCCCAGACGATGAACGATAGGAAAGCAATCGATGCCGTGGCGTAAACCATTGAGGCGTAGCCAAAGAGCGGCTTTCTGGAGAACGCAGGAATAATCTGCGATACCACGCCGAAAGCCGGCAGGATGATGATGTAAACCTCGGGGTGACCGAAGAACCAGAAAATGTGCTGGAACAAAACGGGGTCACCGCCGCCAGCGGCGCTGAAGAAGCTGGTTCCAAAGTGGATATCCATCAACATCATCGTGACCGCGCCCGCCAACACCGGCATCACGGCAACCAGCAAGAAAGCGGTAATCAACCAGGTCCACACGAAAAGCGGCATTTTCATGTAGGTCATACCCGGCGCGCGCATGTTCATCACCGTAGCGATAATGTTGATCGACCCCATGATGGAGGACACACCCAGAATGTGGATCGCAAAAATAAAGAAGGTGACCGAGGGCGGTGCGTAAGTGGTCGATAGCGGCGCGTAGAAGGTCCAGCCGAAGGCCGGCGCACCGCCCTCCATAAAGAGCGTTGAGGCGAGCATCAGGAACGCCGGGGGCAAAATCCAGAAGCTCCAGTTGTTCATGCGGGGCAAGGCCATATCCGGGGCGCCGATCATCATCGGGATCAGCCAGTTTGCGAGGCCCACGAAGGACGGCATGATGGCACCGAACACCATCACCAGGCCGTGCAATGTCGTCATCTGGTTAAAGAAGCCGGGCTCGACCAGCTGCATACCGGGCTGGAACAACTCCGCGCGAATGACCATCGCGAAGAAACCGCCGAGCAAAAACATGGCGAAGGAGAACCACAGGTACATCGTGCCGATGTCTTTGTGGTTAGTGGTAAACA
>RGTL01000452.1 GCA_010025385.1 Gammaproteobacteria bacterium
TCCTCTTCCGTCCAGCTTTCAAGAATCCTCCGCATCATCGGTGCCGCCCGTACCCCCGATTTAAATTGCGACAGCGACAGTCTTAGGTAATCCGCCTTCTGGCCCATGATGCGGGGCGCATAATGATGAAAACTCTCATGACAGTGCGCGCAATTTGATTCCGAGTATTTAGTCCGGCCCGCGGAGAACGCCTCGCGGAATCCGTCTTTAGCGAAATCGATATTGATATCGATCTCGCACGCATCCTGACCGGCCAGATACTGAGATACGGCAACAATCTCTTCATTAGAAAGACCTGCAGCGATCCCATTCATGCTGGACATGATCTGATCAATGCGACTGCCCAGTTGAAAAGCCTCTAGGGATCGAATGAGATAAGTTGATTCCTGACCGTGAAGCAGAGGCGTCTTCAATTCCAAGCCGGGGTTGCCGTGACAGGCCATGCATTGGCTTTCATAAATGGCGCGCCCCTGATCGTCCGCGATCACACGTGTCGCAAGAAGGATCAATATTACGGCGAATAAAAACGTTTTTGCAATTTGCATATCTTTAATGGGATCTCACAGGCTGAGTCAGCAGAATTCTTACATCCTTTGGTGAACCGACTTTTTCAGCTTACCCGAAGGTCCACCTCCTATTTTCAGTTGGGCCAGAATCACTCCAACAATCACAATGCCAGCACCTAAGGCCCGGCGGGCCTCCAAATCACCATGGGAAAGTGTGACGAGGATAAGCATCACATAAAACGGCGCGGCGTTCATGTGAAAAGACGCGATCATAATCCCGAGGCGCCCCGCCCCAAAAATCCACAGCAACTGAGCGATCCCGGAAGAGGGTATCAAATAGATTAAAAACGGCAGTAGCACATCTACCGTAACCACGCCCCCTCGCGCCTCGTCAGAACCCGAAACAAGAAAGCCGAAGTAAAGCGCGCAGGAGAACAGCGCCCCACCCATCATCGTCACCGTGGTTTGACCGGTGGGGCTTAACTCGTCGAGTTGCCGCGTGGTGGCTCTTGTTGCCCAAGCAAAAAGAAATATAGCCGCTAAACAAAGCAGAATGCCGACTCCAATTTCGGTGTCGCGAATCGACGCCCCGGTTGCGAGATAGCCCCCATACAGCGCTAACAAGATCCCGAATGAAACGTTGGCAGACAATCGACGTTTATCAA
>RGTL01000453.1 GCA_010025385.1 Gammaproteobacteria bacterium
TCAAAAGCAATCTGGACATCAATGTGTCTATGTCTGTGCCGATGATGCGCACGGTACAGCGATCATGCTTCGCGCACAAACTCTTGGCATTAGCCCAGAGGACTTAATCGCAGACGTGAAAGCAGAGCATGAAGCTGATTTCAGCGGCTTTCACATCGGATTTGATCACTATTCTTCGACACATACCGAGGCAAACCGTCATTACTCCGAGCTTATTTATTCTCGAGTACGCGATGCCGGTGGGATTGCGGTGCGGACAATCTCTCAGCTCTTCGATCCAGAAAAAGAGCTATTCCTTGCTGACCGTTACGTGAAAGGAATCTGTCCTAAATGCGGTGTCGATGATCAGTATGGCGATAACTGTGAAGCCTGTGGTGCGACCTATCAAGCATCGGAATTAAAGAATCCAAAATCGACGCTGTCTGGTGCGACGCCTATTCTTAAGGATTCTGAGCACCTGTTCTTTGAGCTTGGACAACATACAGAGTTCTTAAAAGAGTGGACTCGATCTGGACGACTACAACCTGAGGTTGCTAATAAGCTCGCCGAGTGGATCGACAGCGGCCTGAAGAGCTGGGACATTTCGCGTGATGCCCCATACTTCGGCTTTGAAGTCCCAGATCACCCGGGTACTTATTTTTATGTATGGCTTGATGCACCCATTGGCTACATGGGTGCTTTCAAAGAGTGGTGCGACGCCAACAACTTTGACTTTGACTCTGTCTGGGGACCTGACAGTGATGCTGAGGTGTATCACTTCATCGGAAAGGACATTGTGAACTTCCACGGCCTCTTCTGGCCCGCGATGCTCGACAGTGCTGGCCTGAGGCAACCGACCGCCGTGTATGCCCACGGATTTTTGACGGTCAACGGCGTGAAGATGTCGAAAAGCCGCGGCACGTTTATCCTCGCTGAGACCTATCTCGAACACCTCGACCCCGAGTACTTGCGGTACTACTTCGCCGCCAAGCTCTCAGCGGGTGTCGATGATATTGACCTCAACCTCGATGATTTCGTGCAGCGCGTGAACTCGGACCTCATTGGTAAGGTAGTCAACATTGCCAGTCGCTGTGCCGGCTTTCTGCGCAAGAAGTTCGATAACCGCATGAGCACTGAGTGTGCCGAACCCGAGCTGGTGCAAAGTTTCATCGATGCGGGGGCAGATATTGCG
>RGTL01000454.1 GCA_010025385.1 Gammaproteobacteria bacterium
AGCGCGACATTTAAATCAAACTCCGAGGTCACCAGTAGCACGCGGCCCGAGATACCCAGCCCTTGCAGCGTCTTGGACATCTTCGAGGTTTTGGGTTCGTCAACAAGGATATCGTCGCAAATGAGAACGCGGCCCTGGCGGACCAGTTCAGAGAGGATGGATCGTATGGCTGCTCGGTACATCTTCCGATTTAGCTTCTGAGCATAAGATCGGTTGGCCGACGGAAACGCTCGACCGCCGCCTCGCCAAATCGGGCTGCGGCTGGTTCCTGCTCGCGCGCGACCGGTACCCTTTTGTCGCCATGGCTTTGCCCCACCGCCACTCACCGCGGAGCGGTTTTTCTGAGCACTGGTTCCCGACCGCGCTCCAGCCAAGTAGGCGCAGACGGCCTGGTGAATCAAAGGCTCTTTGTAATCCGCGGCGAACACAGTGTCAGCAAGGCTGACATTGCGATCCGTTGAGCCGTCGTGTTTAACCACTGCGTGTTCCACGTTTTATTCCCTTACTGATGCTTTCCAGAAACCGGCTCAGGCCTTTACAGAGCCTGCGCCCTTTACAGACGGCTGGATGAGAAGATCAAAACCCTTCGGCCCCGGAACGGATCCGCGAATCAAAAGGAGATTACGGTCCGAGTCCACCCGAACGATCTCGAGGTTTTGCTGAACGCGTGCCACATTGCCCATATGACCCGCCATCTTTTTCCCCTTAAACACTCGACCGGGGTCCTGGTTTTGACCAATCGAACCGGGCTTGCGGTGGGCCTTGGAGTTACCGTGCGTGGCGCGACCGCCGCCAAAATTATGGCGACGCATAACACCGGCGAAGCCGCGCCCGATAGTGGTGCCGCGAACATCGACCTTTTGACCCACTTCAAACAACGTCACACTAAGTTCGGCGCCGGGTGCATATTGGTCTGCGGTGTCGGCATCCACCCGAAGCTCCCAAAGCGATCGTCCCGCCTCAGTGCCGGCCTTGGCGAAGTGACCGCGCGCAGCGCTGTTCACTCGCGTTGCTCGGCGCTCACCTGTCGTCATCTGAAGGGCGACGTAACCATCGGTTGCCTCGCGTTTTACCTGAGTCACGCGGTTCGGTGTAACCTGCACCACCGTGACCGGCGTTGACACCCCATCTTCACTGAAGATGCGGGTCATCCCTACTTTCTTTCCCACAA
>RGTL01000455.1 GCA_010025385.1 Gammaproteobacteria bacterium
ATCGAATTGATGGCCAAAAGTTATAAATTATGATTATGCCAAGAGAAAAAAGAGAGATACAAAAGGAATTCATAATGCCCCAAACGGTGCCAAAGAGTCCCACGTAAGGGCTGGTGGAACCTACCGTAGCCAAAAAGGGCAAACGCGATTCCAGCGCTTCAACCTCGCGACTCATGGCAACACGCATTGCCCGCTGCACGCCCTCCACGAGATCCGCGCGCTCAAGCGACGCGTTGCCGGTCAAACGGCTGTACTCCCGATACCCGGCGACAAAAATCCCAGTCATACCCACCGGCTCTGCACCGCTTTCCGTACACCTTCGGTACAGACCATTAAGCTCCCCGCCCGACCAGAAATCGGCCTCGAAATCGTCAGCCTCTTTTCTTAACTTCTTGAGCGAGATGGATTTGGTGAATATGACCGTCCACGACACCAGCGAGGCGACCACTAGGATCAGCATCACCAGCTGCACCAACAGGCTGGCATTCAATATCAACTCGAGAATCGACAACGACTCGTTGTTAACAGCGATTTTCATAGCTTCGTTCATCGACTCGTATCCCTTAGATCATAAATTCAGGAAGAGCGCGCGGACGCATGGTCTTAAGCTCCACAAAGGCAAGACGGATCTCCCCTTCGCATAGCGCCTCACTGCCGTTGCTCACACGCTGAAATACCGTAACGCTCGCTTTTTTTTGGACCGTCGGCTCAACCGACACGAGCAGTTCATCCCCTAGATAGCCGGGTTTAATAAAATTAAGATGGGCCGAGCGCACCACAAAGCCTTGACCTGTTCTAAGCGCCCACTCATTTACATCCACCCCCATCGCTCGCAGCCACTCGGTACGGGCTCGCTCCATAAATTTAAGGTAGTTTGCGTAGTAGACGATGCCTCCAGCGTCGGTATCCTCGTAATACACACGAACCGGCCAGCGAAAAGCCGAAGGGCGAGAATCTCGCTCTGGCGTCACCTCACCACTCCTGGCGAACAGTATCCCAAATAAAACCGACCGGCGCTGTCATAGGCATGAGCATTTCCTGACCTTTTTATGGCGCTGCTCATTCGTCCCGATCATTAAACAGGCCAGCCTGTGGGCGGGTGTCTTTTGGCGCCTTCAGGCCAAAATGGCGATACGCTGCCGAAGTGGCGGTGCGCCCGCGTGGCGTTCGC
>RGTL01000456.1 GCA_010025385.1 Gammaproteobacteria bacterium
CCTTTTGCCATTTTGTTTTCTCCTCTGTTCGGTTTTCGGTGTATTTAAGGGTCAAAGCACGCGCGCGTATGCCGAGCCGTTTACTTTTGGGTGATCTCGGCCAGTGCGTCAAGAAGCGCGAGGATTTCTTCTTTACTGTTGTAGTGACAGAACGACGTGCGAATACAGCTATCGAGATTGATCGGGTCCAGCACGCTTGCCGAGAAGTAATCGGCTTTGCGTAGGTGGGTGCGGATACCTTTGTCGTTCAATGCAGCGACGACATCTACGGACGGGATATGATCAAACGCGTACGAGACAAGACCTTCACGATAAGGATTATCCGCACCGCCCACGATGAACGCCCCGGGTAAATCGCGGATACCTTTGCGTCCGTCTGACCCATTTATGGCCACGTCCACTAGATGCGCCTCCTGTTCTGCCATTGCTCGTCCGGCGGCCTCTAAACGCGCGCGTCGGTCGGGGGCATCACTCACCTGACTGCCCAACCACTCCAGGTATTCGACGACGGTACTGAAGGTCGCAAATGCGCCGGTGTCACGCGTCCCGAGTTCCCAGAAGTTATCCGCGGTCCCATCAAGTTTCTCATGACGGAGAGTGCTCATTCGTGGCGATACCCAGGCGACACCATAGTTATGTCGCGAGAAAACCTTGTAACCGGAAAGGGCGCAGCCGTCGACGCCGGTGGCGCCGATGTCGATAACACCATGGGCGGCATGCTGAATGCTGTCCACCACAATAAAGCAATCGGGAGAGATGCTACGGATAGCTTCTGCCACGCCCTTTACGTCAACCGCCATGCCGGTTACGGGACTCGTCTGAATGATGGTCGCCGCGCGGGTGTCTGGGGTGACGTGCGCAAGGTAATGCTCCGGCGTGACGATTGCCCGATCTTTATCGTGCGCAATGTTAATGTTTTCTTTTCCGGCCACCGGGCACCATTGATTTCGCGCGCTCGCCGTGGCCGGATGCTCCAGCGTGCTGCCCACTACGTTACCGCCAGCGGGAGATCCCATAACCGCTGCCCTCACCAGGCGAAACAGGAGCTCCGTACCGCTCTCTCCCGTAAATACCACACCCTCAGAGACGCCGAAGAAAAGTTTCATGTCTTCGCGCGCTTTATTGATGATGCGCACCAACTCCCGACTGGCAGGGTTATCCCGCCCCTGG
>RGTL01000457.1 GCA_010025385.1 Gammaproteobacteria bacterium
CTCGCCCTCGGGATGCTGTCAGCCATCCGCAAAAGCCTCGACATGATCAGCCGGGACTGCCCTGATATTCGCCGCATACAGGATATCCCCAAAGAAGATGCCGCCACCTACAGAATGTTGCAAAAGGCCGACTCTTTAGGTGTCTTTCAGATCGAGTCGCGCGCGCAAATGTCGATGCTGCCGCGACTGAAACCCGCCTGTTTTTATGACCTGGTGATCGAGATCGCCATCGTTCGGCCCGGCCCAATTCAAGGCGATATGGTGCATCCCTACCTGCGCCGCAAAGCCGGACTGGAGGCCATCAGCTACCCCAACAAGGACATTGAATCAGTCCTGTCGCGGACACTGGGGGTGCCGATATTCCAGGAACAGGTGATTCGCCTGGCCATGGTGGCTGCTGGGTTCACGGGAGGGGAAGCCGACGCCCTGCGGCGCGCGATCAGCAACTGGGGCAAGAACAGCAAGCTCCTCACCTTCGAGCACAAGCTCAAGCAGGGCATGATCAACAAGGGCTACACACCGGACTTTGCAGACCGGTTGTTCAATCAGATCAAAGGATTTGGCGGTTATGGCTTTCCGGAGTCGCACTCGGCAAGCTTTGCCCTCCTCGCCTATGTCTCTGCCTGGCTCAAGTGCCACCACCCTGCGGCGTTCTATGTCGGGCTGCTCAACAGTCAGCCCATGGGCTTTTATTCGCCATCACAACTGATACAGGACGCGCGGCGGCATCACATTATGGTCTTGCCCGTCGATGTGAATCACAGCAGCTGGGACCACCAGATCCTGTCTTCAGCCGACCAGCAGCAGCCACCCATCAGGCTGGGATTGAGGCTGATCAAAGGGCTCAGTGAAGCGGCAGGCCAACGCATTCACACTGCACAGCGTCAACGCGCCTTTGCCAACGTCGCTGACCTGCGCCAACGCGCCTGCCTCGATCGCGGCGACATGGAAGCGCTCGCCGCCGCCGATGCCCTCTCGGGTATCAGCGGCAATCGCTATCAATCCCATTGGCAAACCATGGCACTGGAAGCGCATCGCCCGTTACTGCCGCATGACAGTGCAGCACAGCGCTCCCAGGATGATGCGGCCATCACAGCCGCACCTTCGCTCCCCGAGGACGTCGTCGCCGATTATCAAAGTACCGGGCTGACTCTCAGGTCACATCCCCTG
>RGTL01000458.1 GCA_010025385.1 Gammaproteobacteria bacterium
CGACGATACCAATCGGACAATTTATTCTACCCGGGTCGAGTCCGAGATTATTCAGTCGGCTTTTGAATCTGGCTTTCTTGGACTTGGAGCCGATCAGTCCAATACAACCACCCGCCTCTCGCTCGATGAGTATCCTGCAAATCTCGAAGTCCATCTCGTGACTGTAGGTCATCACAAGGTGATATGCCTTCTGGGGAATCGAATCCATTAAACTCGGGAGGTCTGAGTAGGCTGCCCCTAATTCTTCCCGATCGTCAAAGGTCAACAACGGATGCGGGATTGTTGCCATGATAGCGGCAATTGATGATCCGACGTGTCCCAGCCCGTACAGGACCATTGGAAAACCAGTTTCTGGGCTTGTTTCTGGTTCCTCAACCGCGGTGAAGACCAGATCCACAATGCCCCCGCAACACTGCGCCAAAGCCGGCCCCAGGGGCAGACTAGCCCGAGACTCGCGCAGTCCCTCGGCGATCATGGTACGGGCCCGCTCGGTCGCCGAAAACTCCAACTGGCCACCGCCAATCGAACCAACCTGAGAATCGGAACTGACCCACATCTTCGTGCCTTCGGCTCGTGGCGCGCTACCCAACACCCGAACGATCTCGACTAGGATCCAGTCGTCGCGCACTGGACACACCTGAGAATTTCCTGAGGGGTAGCCGGCGCGTTCAGCTCCGGCCAAAACTGACTGTCGGAACTCAAGCCACTGATGGCATGGCAGATCGCCGAGTGTACACTGATCGCGAGCATCAGCGGCGGCTCGCCGACCGCCTTAGACTGGTAAAGCATCTCCCGAGGATTCGCGCCATCCCACAACTGAATGTTCATCTCCGGTCTGTCGGTCGCGGTCGGGATCTTGTACGTGCTGAGACCGTGTGTCAGCAACTCACCGTGCGTCGAGTAGACCAACTCCTCAGAAGTCAACCAGCCCATACCTTGAATATACCCTCCCTCGATCTGACCCAAATCGATGAGCGGATTAAGGCTCTTACCGACGTCGTGAAGTATGTCGGCTCTCAAAACCTTAGAGACCCCTGTCAGGGTATCGATCTCTACCTCCGTGACGGCCGCTCCGTTTGCAAAATAGTAAAAAGGACGCCCCTTGCCTGTTTTAGGGTCCCAACCAATGTCCGGCGTCGCG
>RGTL01000459.1 GCA_010025385.1 Gammaproteobacteria bacterium
GCAGACCTCGTCAACAGGCTCATCGTACGGAAAGTGGCACTCGACCGCAACGAAACCGCAACGGTGTGCCGCAAGGATCGCGTCGGCTAACGAGGAGTTAGGCCACAGAAATCCTAGATTGGCAGAAAATGATGGCATCAGTCCCACTCCACGTTGTATTTGATAACTAGGTTGTTGACCTGCTCAGAAGTAAGGACATTTGGCTCAAGGGCACGTGTCAGATACGCAAGCTTCGATGCGGCCTCGAGTTCTTCTGAAGCGTAAACCGCAGCCTCCAATGTTTTTGCTGACACAACTGGACCATGGTTTGCGAGCATGATGGCAGAGTGTTTCCCTGCCAGACCTTTAATAGCGGATCCGATTTCAGGGCTCCCGGGCATAAAGTAGGGAAGGAGTCTGACTTGACCAAGTTGCATGATACCGTAGGGTGTCAGGTGTGGTAACCAGTCGCTTTCGTTGTCGGTCGGCAGCAGAGAAAGTGCCGTGGCGTAGCAACTATGGAGATGAACAACTGCGCCAGCTTTGTCTCCACGGGTTGAATAGAGCGCCTGATGAAGCGGGGCCTCCTTGGTTGGCTGAGGACCTGAGACTAATTCCCCTCTTGGTGTGACTACGCTCAGAGATTACCGTCGGGTAGCCGCGCCGATAAATTCCCGGTACTCCCATGGGTCAGTCCACGGTTGTAGAGGCTGCGGCCGAACTCGCAAAGTTGTTCACGTAAATCCATGGTCAGTCCCCGATAAGCGACAGCGCGTCACTAAAAAATGATGGTGATCCAAAGTTCCCGCTTTTCAGTGCGAGTCCTATGACTTCTTTACCAGATCGATTGAAGACCCAAGGTACTCCTGGGCATATCTCTCGACCGATGATGACCTCAGAGACTCCTAGTGACTGTGTGACGGCCCCCGAGGTTTCACCGCCCGCCACAACAAAACGTCTGACACCTATCTCAAATGCCGCCCGTGCGATTAATGCCATCGCCCGTTCCACGACGGCGCCAGCCTCAGCAACTCCCAGCACTGTCTGGGCGGCCTTGACGGCGTCTGGACTCGCTGTAGCGTAAATAAGAGGCGTGTCGTTTTGCTCGGTCGACCGGAGCCACTGGATGCAGTCTTGGATCGTCGCCTCGTTGAGGGTCTCT
>RGTL01000460.1 GCA_010025385.1 Gammaproteobacteria bacterium
CAGGATGATTGGATTCACGTCAAGCTCGACCAGACAGCTTCTGTGCTGTTCCGCAAATGCAGCGATTGCCTGGATCTGCGTCACAAGCACGGTTCGCTCGGTATCGGAAAGCCTTAGCTTGCCGCTGATCTTCAGGCCGGCAAGCGCGTCCTCGATTTGCGCGCGACCCGCCGGGAGTAGCAACGTGGCATAATCCTTCAGTTCTTCCACCGCCGTCCCGCCGCGACCAATGACCAAAGCATGCCCCAATCCCGGCTTGTAGCTGACGCCGACGATGAATTCGGCACGGGGGGATGCCACCATGCGATCGATCAGAAAGCGGTCGACGGGCAAGGCCGGATCATAGGCCCTAACAGACATTCTGATTGCCTCAATCGCCTCTTCCAGCGCCGGTTTGCTGCCCACGTTCAGATGTACCGCGCCTGCGTGGTTCTTGTGGGCCAGATCGGCGCTGAGCAGCTTGACCGCAAGCGGGAAGCCAAGGATTTCGGCCTGAGCAATCACATCCCCGGCCGACCCCGTCACACCCTTTGGGATCGTCAGCCCGCAGCTTGCCAACGCTGCCTTGCCCTCTGCCTCGTCGAGTTGGATGA
Organism: Gammaproteobacteria bacterium; assembly: GCA_010025385.1. Lineage (GTDB taxonomy): Bacteria > Pseudomonadota > Gammaproteobacteria > Arenicellales > UBA868 > UBA868. The sequence goes on from RGTL01000460.1 coordinate 594, forward strand.
CCGACCTGGGCTCGGGTGGGGGAGTAGGCAATTCCCGGTTTTCAGGGTCCGCCAGAACCTCGCGGCGCAAGCTGTGGTATTTGCCTGCCGCCGCGATTGCCGCCAATGCGTCGTCCAGCCCCTGAAGGCAGATTAGGCCCGCCCCGGTCAGTTGGCGGCGCAATTCCGGGGGCAAACCGTCTGGAAAGACGCTGGCGACCAGAACCGGTTGGGCGATCCGCGCATTTAGGCGGATCAGGCCTTCGAGCGTTGGCCACCACACTTGCGCGACATCCTTCTGCCGGGGCCAGTCTATGAAATAGACCAAGAGGTCGACCTCATCGCTCATCAGATGACCAAGGCCCACATCCGAAGTCTCGGACCGCGCCATACTGGCCCATGGAAGGTTCCAGTCAAGCGGGTTCAAGAGCGACACGAGATCGGGTACATCATCACGCAAGGCTTGCCGTGCTGCCTCGCTTGGCGCGGGGAACTCCAAACCGACAGCGCGTCCCTTTTCTCCGATCATCGCGGCATACCCACCGGAATTTGCCGCGGCGACCACGCGG
>RGTL01000047.1 GCA_010025385.1 Gammaproteobacteria bacterium
GTGACGATCATCTTTACCTGGTTAATTGCCTTTCCCATCGGCATCTACTCCGCCACGCACCAATACAGTTGGGGTGACTACGGACTTACGTTCGTGGGCTTCATTGGCCTGGCGACTCCCAATTTTCTGCTCGCTTTAGTGATGCTGTATCTGGCGAACGTCTACTTTGGGACCTCCATTGGCGGCCTGATGGATCCGGAATTCATTGATCAGCCTTGGAGCAGTGCGAAGCTCTTTTCTGTCCTCGAGCATCTTTGGATTCCCGTTGTTGTCATAGGAACCTCTGGCACGGCGGCGATGATCCGTCGTCTGCGTGCCAATCTTCTGGACGAACTCGAAAAACAGTACGTCACCACGGGTAAAGCCAAAGGCCTGCCCCCCGGAAAACTGTTGCGCAAATACCCCCTTCGAATGGCGATGAACTTTTTCGTTGCCGATATTGGCAATTTATTACCGAGCATTATTTCAGGCGCTGAAGTCACCGCCGTCGTGCTGTCTTTGCCGACTACGGGTCCTTTGCTGATTGCTTCCCTGCAGAGTCAGGATATGTATCTTGCCGGATCGTTCCTGATGTTCCTGGCCATTCTGACCGTGGTCGGGATGCTGGTCTCTGATCTACTGCTGGCGTTGCTCGACCCGCGCATCCGACTGCAAGGGGCGCCCTCACGATGACCGCAAATCGCTCAGATCATTTCGTCTCAACGGAGCCCTTTGATCCGCAGTCGGTCGAAAAACTCTCCGCAAGCCAAGAGACGCTCTATCTTGCCTCGCAGTGGCGGTTAATGTGGTGGAAACTTCGTCGCCACAAGCTGGCACTTTTCTCCGGGGCGATCCTGCTGTTTTTCTATCTCGTCGCTGCTTTTGCCGAAGTGGTGGCCCCGTATGACCTGCATACACGCACTCAATTTATCCATGCGCCACCGCAAGCGGTGCATATGTTTCACGAGGGGAAGTTCATTGGGCCGTTCGTATACGGATACAACTTCAAATTGAACATGAAAACCCTCAAGCGCGAATTCAGTGAGGACAAGAACAATATTCAGCCGATTCGCTTTTTCTGCTCGGGCGAGTCGTATACCTTCTGGGGGCTTTTCAATTCACGATTTCATCTGTTCTGTGCCGCGGATGACACATTTCGTTTCGATCCAAAAAGTAAGACCCTTGTATCTCGCAAAAAAGAAGGCGCGCTTTTCCTGTGGGGTACTGATCGGCTGGGACGCGATCTGCTGTCTCGTATCATTTATGGGTCCAGAATTTCGTTGACGATTGGCCTGGTCGGTATAGCGGTCAGTTTTGTTCTAGGTATCGTCATCGGCGGTCTGGCGGGCTACTTCGGGGGCTGGATCGATGCGTTGGTACAACGCATCATAGAAATATTGCGGTCGTTTCCCGAGATTCCCCTTTGGATGGCCCTGTCCGCCGTGCTTCCGGTGACCTGGAGCCCCCTGCTCATATTCCTCGGTATCACGGTGATTTTGGCGCTGCTCGACTGGACCGGCCTCGCGCGTGCCGTACGGTCGAAATTAATGGCCCTAAGAGAGGAGGACTACTGTACCGCGGCACAACTGCTGGGCGCCAAGCCGCGTCGAATCATCGGACGTCACCTCCTTCCGGGATTCATGAGCCATCTCATAGCATCTGCCTCATTATCTATACCCGGCATGATTCTTGGCGAAACCGCGCTGAGTTTCCTAGGGCTCGGTCTTCGGCCCCCGATTACCAGCTGGGGCGTCCTTTTAAATGAGGCGCAGAATATCAACGTGGTGGCGCTGTATCCTTGGCTGATGCTGCCGGTGGTCCCTGTGATTATTATCATCTTGGCCTTCAACTTTTTTGGGGATGGCTTGCGTGATGCCGCCGATCCCTACAAAACCTGAGGAGGGTCGCTCCGATGGCCGTTACCATTCCTGAAAACTACGTCAGCGGCGGGTTCGCGATGGAATATGAAGTGCCGTGGATGACCCCTGGTGCTGTGCGAAAACTTGACGAACTGCTTCGACCGTCCGATCAGGTTATCGAGGTTGGCACGGGCGGATCCACGCTCTTTTTTGCGAGAAGAGCCCAGTCGGTCATCGGGATTGAGCCTGCGGTTGACTGGGCTGATATCGTCGTGCGTGAGACTCAATCGAGAGGTATCTGCAATGCCCACATCATTGCTGAGCCCAACCCACAGGCGGTTCTCAAAATCGCAGGTCGCCTGGGAGGCTGCACCGTGCTCTCTGTGGATCCCGATGACGGGTATGACCGGGATCAGCTTCAGGAGATACTGGCCCGCCGCGCGGGCGATCAGCTCGAAGTTCTCGCCATGGACAACTACGGCGCCCAAAGCCTGTTCTCCCGCTCATTCGACTGGACAAACGATCAGGTCATTGACTCCCTACCCGGCACAGGGTGGGAGGGCAAATCCTTTAACGATCCCAAATGGCGAGGCCACGGCACCCGGGTATTCTGGCGACGCCGCTAATGCGTTTTCGCTTGCGCTAAGCGCCCTCGTCCAGCCGCTTGCTGGCATAACGACCCGGAGCGGCCTCGATGACCGGGAACGCTTTTTTAGCGCCGGGTTTTCTGGCCTTTACCGTAGTCCCCGAGAACTTGGACACCCAGCTCTGCCAATCCGGCCACCAGGAGCCGTCTTTCTTCGACGCACTCTTCAGCCAGGCCTCCGCCTCGCCTTCAGGGCGTTGAGAACTAATCCAATGGCCATATTTGTTTGCCGCGGGAGGATTGACCACGCCCGCAATGTGGCCAGAGCCGGACAGCACAAAACGCACAGGGCCCTTGAAAAGGGTTGCTCCTTCGAACGTGGAACGCCAGGGCGCAATGTGATCCTCATAGGTCGATAAGAAGTACGTGGGTGTCTCAATCGACGATACATCAATCGGCACGCCTGCAAGCGTCATGCCCCCACAATCCTTGAAGCGATTTTCCAGATACATGGCGCGCAGGTATTCACTGTGCATCTTTGCCGGCATACGCGTGGAGTCAGAGTTCCAGTACAAAAGATCGAACGCGAGCGGCTCATCGCCCATCAGGTAATTGTTGATGACGAAGGACCAGATCAGATCGTTCGACCGCAACATGTTGAAGGTAGTCGCCATATCACCACCATCGAGAAAGCCGTCTTGTTCCATCTTCTTCTCAAGACTTTGAATCTGATCCTCATCGATGAACACGCCAAGATCCCCCGGATGAGCGAAGTCGATCATGGTGGTCAGGAAGGTAGCGCTGGCGACGCGTTTCTGTTGCTTGGTCGCCTCGAGATAGGCCAAGGTAGCGGACAGTAGGGTTCCACCCAGACAGTACCCCATCATGTTTGACTGAGACGCTCCGGTTATCGCCTCCATCGCATCCAGTGCGGCCATTGGGCCTTCCAACAGATAATCCTCAAAACCTTTATCGGCCAACTCTTTGCCGGGATTTACCCAGGAGATGACGAACACCGTATGCCCCTGGTCGACCAGCCAACGAATAAACGAATTCTTGGGTTGCAGATCGAGAATGTAGTACTTGTTGATCCAGGGCGGAATAATGAGCAAAGGGGTTCGGCTGACGCTCGCAGTGGTTGGCTCGTACTGAATGAGCTGGATCAGGTCATTTTCAAAAACAATCTTGCCTGGCGTAACCGCGACATTCTCCCCGAGCGTAAACGCCTTGGTGTCGACCATTCGGGTTTTAAGGCGGCCCTCGCCGCGCTCCAGATCATCCAGAATATTCTGGAAGCCTTTTACCAGGTTCTCACCCTTGCTCTCCATGGTCTTTTTCAGGACGTCCGGATTGGTGAGGGCAAAATTCGTAGGCGCCATCGCGTCAACAAACTGCTTTGTATAGAAGTTAATCTGCTCTTTCTTCTTCTCGTCGATGCCTTGTGTCGATGCCGTTGCCGCCATCACATATCGAGAAGCCAAAAGATAAGACTGTTTGATGAAGTCGAACACATGGCCGTCATTCCAACTGTCGCTGCGAAAACGATAGTCTCCTTTTTCAGGCTCTATCACCTTCTCTTGTCTTCCCTCAACGGTACCCAGCATCGCCTGCTGCCACAGATTCACTGACCCCTGCCAGAAGTCAATCTGAGCCTTCATTAAGGCTTCCGGATCAAAGCGCATCTGTGTCATGCTTTGAAGGAACTGCTCCCCGAGTTTTACGGGATCAAAGCTACCGGCAAAGTGCCCCGCCTGACTGGTCATGAAATCCGCAGCGATCTTCTGGCTGCGGGCAATGACCTGGGTCATGGTTTCTGTGAGTTCAACAGGATCAGGGGTAGCGCTTGAATGTTGGTTATCGCTCACGATCGGTCTCAGAGATTTGTTGCAGTGCAACATTTTAGAATCAAAAACACTGAAAAACAACCGCTTGGTTCGTCGCTGATGAGTCGATCAGGTATGATCGGCGGCCCGTTTTCCCAGACAAAACCCCCATGAGCTCCATTTTCGATCAGGGACTGGCGCGCAACCCCGCCAACTTCGCGTCGCTCAGCCCTCTCAGCCTGCTCCGCCGAGTTGAACGTGTTTATCCGGACCTGCCCGCCGTCATTCATGGTCGGCAGCGCTACTCATGGCGGGAGACCGCTCGACGGTGTCGTCAACTGGCTAGCGCTCTCGCCCGACGTGGTGTCGCGCGGGGAGATACGGTAGCGGTGATGGCGCCCAACACACCCGCAATATTCGAAGCTCACTTTGGAGTACCGATGACCGGCGCAGTGTTGAATGCCCTAAACATTCGGCTCGATCCAAATCGGGAAATTTTGGTGATCGACGTAGCAGATCCTGAGGGACCCGGAGGCGATTGCATCGGCTCAATCGAATATGACGCTTTTATCGCCGAAGGCGACCCCCACCACCCTATCGAGCTACCGCATGATGAATGGGACGCCATCGCGTTGAACTACACATCAGGTACAACGGGCAATCCTAAGGGCGTGGTCTATCACCATAGAGGCGCCTATCTGAACGCGATGAGCAATATCATTGCATGGCAAATGCCCAACCACCCGGTCTATCTATGGACCCTGCCGATGTTCCACTGCAACGGCTGGTGCTTCCCATGGACCCTTGCCGCTCTTGGCGGAACCAGCGTGTGTCTTCGATCGGTAAGCGCAGAGAGCATCTTTTCAGCCATCGCGGACCACGGCATTACTCACTTTTGCGGCGCGCCTATCGTTCTCAATCTTCTGGTAAATGCCAACGACTCCGAGCGACGTGAATTCAAGCATTCCGTTCATGTGATGACTGCCGCGGCACCACCGCCCCCCAGCGTGCTAAGCGCAATGGAAAACGACGGGTTCAAAATGACGCACGTCTACGGCCTGACCGAAACCTACGGCCCCGCGGTTATTTGCGCCTGGCAGCCCGCTTGGGATCCTCTCCCAGAGTCGGAACGGGCCGACATCAAATCACGCCAGGGGGTGCCCTATCCGATGCTTGAGGACGTGCAGATCCTGGATCCGAAAGATATGGCGCCGGTCCCCGACGATGCGGGCACGATTGGAGAGGCGATGTTTAAAGGAAACATCGTGATGAAGGGTTACCTCAAGAACTCGAGGGCTACCACCGAGGCCTTCGCTGGAGGCTGGTTTCATTCCGGCGACCTCGGCGTGATGCATCCGGATCAGTACATCCAGCTCAAGGACCGATCGAAGGACATTATCATTTCCGGGGGAGAGAATATCTCGTCGATTGAGGTAGAAGACGCGCTATACCGGCATCCCGACGTTTTGGAGGCCGCGGTGGTGGCCAAGCCCGATCGGCATTGGGGTGAAACCCCTTGCGCATTCGTCTCCCTGAAAGATGGGGCCGATATTTCAGCGGAAGATATCATCACGTTTTGTCGTGATCATCTGGCACATTACAAGGCACCCAAGCACGTAGTGTTTGGTGCGCTGCCGAAGACGTCAACCGGAAAGATACAGAAATTCAAACTGCGCGAGCAGGCCGAGAAACTTTAGACGAGCCCTAAACGTCATGGCGGAAATTCTCTCGACGAACCACACGAGCTTCACGGTCTCTGATCTGGATCGCAGCCTTGGCTTTTTTGAGCAGGTCCTTGGCTTCGAGGTCACATCAAAGGCGCCGCGGGCGCCTGACGTGATTGCACGTGTCACCGGAGTCGAGGGGGCGGAGGTTATGATTGCCTACGTTCGCGGTCCCGGTCACAGCATCGAGCTTATCGAATTTACCGGGCCAACGAACCGACAAACCATGCGACCCCGCGCCTGCGATCTTGGCTTTTGTCATATTGCATACGACGTTCGCGGACTGGACGAACTCATCGATCAAGCAAAAGCCTTTGATGTGGTCCCGGAAGGTGAGGTGATCACCGTCGATCAAGGGCCCAATGCCGGGGCGCGCCTTGTTTATCTTCGAGACCCCGATGGAGTGACCTTCGAATTAATCGAAAAGCCGCTTTGAGCCCAGCCGCCAGGGTCGTTACGCAAAAGGCTGCTCAATAGACCGGGACGGCGCTGTGAACCACTGAGGCCCCTCCTCCGTCATATAGACATGATCTTCGAGGCGAACGCCAAACTCGCCGTAAATACAAATCATAGGCTCATTGGAAAAACACATTCCGGTAGCAAGAGGCGTTTTGTTTCCGGGCACGATGTATGTTTCCTCGTGAACGTCCAGCCCGATCCCATGCCCCGTGCGGTGCGCGAGACCAGGAACCTGATAACCTGGCCCAAAGCCGGCCGCCTCGATAACGCCTCGGGCAGCCGCATCCACCGATTCAGCGGGTCGACCCAGTTGGGCGGCCTCAAACGCTGCCGCCTGCGCCGCCTTCTCAAGCGCCCACACGTCCCGCTGCCGCTGCGTGGGCTCACCAAACACGTAGCTGCGAGTAATGTCCGAATAGTATCCATCGATCGGGGCGCCCACATCGATCAGCACCATATCGCCCTCTTTGAGTTCCTGTGGATAAGGCACTCCATGAGGATAAGCGGTTGGCTCCCCGAACAACACAATCCGGAAAGGAGGCGGCATATCCGCACCCATTTTCAGATGCGCCTTTATCAAGAAATCTTGTACGTCCCTTGTACTGATCCCAGACTCCAGAATACGTGCCGCGCTTTCCTGAATGGAGAGGGTCAGGTTCATCGCATACTGCATCAGCGCTATCTCATTTTTTGACTTGTGCATCCGACAGGCGGCCGTCACACAGGCGCCGTTTCTGAATTCCGCTTGGGACATTGCCCGCCGTAAGCCGTCGAACACAAAAAACGGGGTCGCCGGATCCACCGCCACAACGGGCTGAGCCCTGGCGGTTTCTCGCACACAAGCCGCTACCAGCTGCGTTGGATCTTCGTGTTCCTCCCAGGTTCGAAGATCGCTCCCGAACAGAAGCATCGCCCGAGTCTTTTCCTCTTCGAATCGCGGGCTGATATAGATCAGCTCCCCGCGGGCCGGCAGGACGGCACCATGAAGCCGCTCGGATGCCCAGAGCTTCAGACCCGTGAAATAAAAAAGACTGGTCGATGCATCGAGGTACAACGCATCAATACCCTGGTCAACCATCAGCTGTTGCGCCTTGAGGAGTCGCCCTTCACGCTCCTCTTTTGTGATCCTGACAAATCCGCCCGGGGGATTAAGTCGTGCTAACTCCTGATCAGCCGTTGAGCCGCCGATTCCTGTTGCCATTGTTTTTCCTTGGGGTTTATTTTGGAGCGAGACGAATAGCCCCATCGAGACGAATCACGTCCCCATTGAGCATTTCGTTGTCCACGATATGTAAGACAAGGTCTGTAAATTCTTCGGGGGCACCAAAGCGCTGAGGGAAAGGGACCTGAGTCGCAAGGCTCGCCTGTACATCATCGGGCATATTCAAAAGCATCGGTGTGCCAATCAGACCAGGTGCAATGGTCATAACGCGAATACCGAAACGGGCCAACTCTCGGGCGGCCGGCAGCGTCAAAGCGACGACGCCACCTTTTGAGGACGCGTAGGCTGCCTGCCCAATCTGTCCTTCAAAGGCTGCGACCGAGGCCGTGTTGATGATCACGCCTCTTTGACCGGACTCGGAAACCGGCTCAAGCGCTGTCATCTGAGTGGCTGCCACTCGCAGCACGTTGAACGTGCCGACCAGATTTACATTGATTACCCGCTGGAAGAGATCCAGCGGATGCGGCCCTTCACGCCCCACGACCCGCGACGCGGGTGCAATTCCGGCACAGCTGACCACCACGCGCGGTATACCCAGATTCTGAACCAGCGCTTCGAAGGCCTGCTGCACAGAGGCATCATCAGAGACATCGACCGCTAAGCCTAGGCCGTTTATTTCCTTCGCCGTGCGCGACGCCGCGTCACCGTCCAAGTCCAGAACCGCAACCCGGGCGCCACGCGCCGCAAGGCCCTTTGCGGTAGCCGCCCCCATCCCGGAGCCCCCTCCGGTTACCACCACCGCCGCATCAGTTAAGTTCATTTGGCATCCTTAACGCTGCGACGAGCGTTTTACCTTCACGATAACCATATCGGATTCGACCAGGCCCGTCGTCCGTCTTCGTCGACGATCGTAATCCGAAAATAGCCATCACGAAACCGTCTCAGCGGCATAGTCGCTCGGGTCAACCCATCTCCGAACACCTTGTCCGCTCGCGACCCCCGGCCGGCGATCATGATCGTGCTCACCGCAGAACAATCAACGATCACTTCGTCATCCTGTACGGCAATATCGTGGATAACCGGCCCCTGTGAAGAATAATAACGACCGGCTTTTAAGCTCTGCAACAGGTGCTCCGGATCAAGGGATTCCGACTTCACATGAATCCAACCGCCGAACGCATCATGCGTGATGTGATGGGCGTCATCCGTAGCGAAACCATGGAGGTGACGCCCTTCATTAAGAAGAATGTCACAAAGCGCCCAGCCGTCACCCCGATCATTCTCAACCTGCGAGCCGTGATTGTAGATTTCAACGGCATGTGCGAAAGGCAGAAGACGGGCATCCTCGGGCTGCAACCCGTACCATTGGGGATGAACAATCCCAAGATAGGCGCCTGCATCAAAGGCCCGCCTGCTCAAGGCCTCGATCCCCTCTTCGGTGCCCTTGGATTGAAAGTCGAGCGGGAGCCCAACCGCCAGAACATGCCACATCTCGTCGTTAAGCAGCTTGCCGGTGTGCAGCTCGGCCGCGATTAAGGTCGTGAAATCGTCCGATCTCAGATCCCGCGAGTCCGTAACCGGATAGCCGTAACATTCCATGAAGTGGTCGCTTAAGGCTATGAAGTCGTAGCCCCGTTCGCGATACCGGCGGGCGACTTCTGCCGCCTCCAAAAGACCGTCCGATGCCGTGCAGTGGGTATGCAGGTTGCCCTTGTAAAACTGTCCCGGTACCGAAAAAGGCGAAACGCTTTCAGTCATATTCACTTAACCGCTCCCGCGGGGTAAGGGGTTGAGACAACATCATGGCCCACAGCGATCTAATGGTATCCTCTCGCTCGTTGTCTGCACAGAGGCCCGAAATTTGACGCCATCTGGTGTAGGCAAGCACCCATCGTGACCTGACCACGCGGCGAAAACGCTACGGAAGACCAGCTTATGAGCGACCCCGAAAATATTGTCCAACGCGAGTCCATGGAAGTGGACGTCGTCATTGTCGGAGCAGGCCCAGCCGGACTATCCACCGCCTGTCGCCTCATGCAACTTTCAAAGGAGCACGGGCAGGACATCAGCGTGGTTGTCCTCGAGAAGGCCGCAGCTGTCGGAGATCATATCCTGTCCGGAGCCGTGATTGAGCCCACGGCACTCAACGAGCTATTTCCTGACTGGAAAGAACGGGGCGCCCCTCTGAATACACCGGTAACTCGGGACGAGATCTACTTTTTCACCAGCCAGAACCGAGCGATCAAAATTCCTAACGCGCTCGCACCCCGGACGATGCATAACCACGGCAATTACATTGTCAGCCTCGGAAACGTGGTGCGATGGCTCGCCGAACAGGCTGAGGCCCTCGGCGTCGAAATATATCCCGGCTTCCCAGCCAGTGAAATTCTCATCAGTGAGCTAGGGGCCATAAAAGGTGTGGCCACTGGCGAGATGGGTCGCGGCAAAAATGGTGAGGTGAAGGCCTCTTATGAACCAGGAATGGAGCTGCATGCCAAGTACACGGTCTTTGCCGAAGGCTGTCGCGGGCATCTGGGAAAACAACTGATCGCAACCTATGCTCTCGATACGGACGCGTCTCCCCAGCACTACGGTATCGGACTAAAAGAGCTATGGCGGGTTCGACCGGAGAATCATCAGCCGGGCCTGGTTGTTCATGGCGCCGGTTGGCCGCTGTCGGAGAACAAGGCCTCCGGGGGTGCCTTTTTGTATCACCTGGAGGATTGCC
>RGTL01000461.1 GCA_010025385.1 Gammaproteobacteria bacterium
GAAGGCTTGACGAGCGGGCCAAGCGTCGTCTCTTCCTTGCTTGGATCGTCAAGCACGTAGGACTTAACAAGCCCTATGGCGCCATCTACAAACGCATCGAAAACGCTTTCGTGGACATAGGCGCGCTCGATGCCACAACAGGACTGCCCCGAGTTAAAAAACGCTCCGTCAATGACGGTTTCGATGGCATGCGTCAGATTAGCATCCGAGCGCACATATGCCGGATCCTTACCACCAAGCTCAAGCCCGCTTCCTTTGAATAAGCCAGCAGTACAGCGCTCTACCATCTGACCCCCGGCGACAGAACCGGTAAAGGCAACGAAGTTGATCTCAGGCGCTTTGATTACTCGCTCGGTAGCCGGGTGATCCAGATGCAGAAACTGAAATACCCCCTCGGGTAAGCCCGCCTCCGTGAAAGCCTGAACAAAACGCTCGGCACAAAGCGGTGTTTGAGCCGAGTGCTTGATAATGACCGTATTACCGGACAACAGCGCCGGCACGACCGCGTTCACGGCAGTTAGATAAGGATAATTCCAGGGTGCCACCACCATCACCTGGCCCAGAGGCTCGCGGACAATAAATCGGTTGAACCCCTCTTTGATCTCCGGATAAATAGCGCTCAATGCCTCGGGCGCGATCGAGGCCATGTACCTCGCGCGCTCTTCAAAGCCGTTGATCTCCCCCGGGGTGTAGCGAATCGGTCTTCCCATTTGCCAGGTGATCTCTTCAGCAAGAACGCTGTTCATCGCGACAAAGATGTCTACGGCTTTGAGCACAATCGCGGCGCGTTCTTCTACCGAGCTGCGCCGCCAGTTTTCACCCGCCCGCTGGCCTGCGCTTAGAGCGGCGGCGATCTGCGCCTCATTGGCGTAAGACCGCTCCACGTACACCTCACCATTTACAGGCGAGACTACAGATAGCTGACTCATCGATTATCTTTTACTTTTGGGTTTAATTTTTCTGGCGACACGAACACCAGTTTCCAGAATACTCAGGACGATTTTGCTGGTTGATCAAATGATCTCGAAATAACGGCTCATCTCCCAATCGGTGATGTGCTTTCGAAACTCGCGCTCCTCCCACTCCCGAGTCGCTGCGTAATGATCTACAAAATCGTCACCAAATAAAGCGCGCGCGGCT
>RGTL01000462.1 GCA_010025385.1 Gammaproteobacteria bacterium
CAAAGGTAAGGACCGCCATCCTGGCCCACTCCCGTGGAGCGTCGAAGCAAAAACCGCATAACACCCCAACTGCCAAGAGCAAGGGGCACCAACAGCGCGCTGATAAAGAATTGTTCCTCTAGGAATAGCGCCACCTCCCCGGGGAACGAGAGATAGTGGAAAACGAGACGGTTTAAACGGCTCTGAAATTCTTGCCAAAAGAATACTTCTGCAAAGAGAACAACAATCATCAACCCCGCGGTGACAAAGAGCAGTGGGGAAAGAAGACGGGGCACGAGTACGCCAATACAGGCTACAAAGCCACTGACGAGCGCAAAAGCCTGAAGATCGTTAGCGGCGCCCAGAAGGAAATCAAACGCCCTTATTGGGGGGATGTCGGATCCATGAGCGATCAGAATCCAAAGACGGAGGCTAGCGCCTAGGCAAAGCCACAGGGTTACCCAGCGGCCCCAGGCAATCATGACGCCCGTGACCGGGACGGCAATAGGGCTGGAACCAGATAAAGGGTAAGAAGTAGCAGGAGCCCTATGGCGACAGCGAGCAAAAGACCGATCGAAGCGGTACCCGCATGGGGCGACAGAGAGAGGGCAGCAAAGGCACCAATCGTCGTTAAGGATGAGAGCAGGACTGCGCGCGGCGTACTCGAAAACATCAGCTGGGCGTTATTCCGTTCGCCAAGGTAGCGATCGACCACGTGAATCCCATTATCAACCCCGAGGCCAAAAATAAGGGGTACAACAAGGATATTGGCCATGTTTAGGGAAAGACCGGACCAGGCGACAAAGCTGAGGATTAAGAGAACCGTCATGCCCAGGGGAAGGAGTATGAGCACGGTAAAGGGAACGCTACGAAGGACCGCGAGAAGGACCACGGAAATGGTAAGCAGCGCAAACAGCAAGGCTTGCTTAAATGATCCAACCACTATGTTGCCAACGCCCCACTCAATGACCGGTCTTCCCGTCGCCGTAGGTGCCAGCTCCCGAACCTGCGCGATAAACTCCGTCAGAAACTGGACATCAGCGATATCCTTCTCCGGCAGAATAACCGTGAGGGCTTCGCCCTCGTTGGATTCGATTCGACGACGAACGGAAGCGGGCAGATCTTCAAGCTTGACGGGGTTTACCAAAACCGCTCGGCGGA